>JAAERC010000392.1 GCA_024230695.1 Candidatus Zixiibacteriota bacterium | reverse complement strand
TTCATCATACCCGTTAAAAAATATTAATTATGAAATATATGATTCTGAGGTATTAAGAACAGACGAAGACGTTGCGGCAAATGGCGGCGTTGAAATATCGAATTATGGTATAAAGGCTTATAACACCGATCCTTTATTAGTTTTTGATTTAAATATATCTGCCGGAACTCTTGATTTAATTGCTAATCTTAACGTTAAATCTGGAAATGATGTTACAATTGATGGTGGAGAGTTGACTCTGTGGAACACGGCGCATACAACACAGTATATTGATATATCTGGGACTGGGATTGAAGTTAAAGCGGCTGGCGATGTCGTTATTGATGGTGGCGAATTGAGCCTATGGAATACCGGACACACAACTAAATATGCTGAATTATCAGGCACAGGACTTGAAATATTTAAAGGTGGTGACATCACACTTGAAAGCGTGACTGGAGGTTCAACTCTTGCAGATAGAGGCTCTTTAATTTTCCCTGTTGATTCCAACACTTTTTATATTGCTTCGGATTATGACGACGAGAGGTTGTCATTTTATCCATCATCAACAGGTGATTCATATTTCCAAGTAGGATATAACTACGCTGGTGTAAGTAGCACTTTTAAACATATAAATATGAATAGCGAAAATTTTACGACAAAAAGCACGGCTTCAGGTTCTGATTATAGCGCATATATTAATAATATATCAACTTCAGCAGTAGCGAACGCATCAATATATAGTCTTTCTAGCAGCAAAAACGCAATCGTTGCCGCTGCTGTTAGTAGCTCATCTGGTTATATAAGGCTTGATGCATCTGATTATGTGCGACAAACCGCTGCGAATGGTGACCCTGGTAGTGGCGTTGTAACTCTAAACGGTCAATCTGTAATATATGTATCAGGGGCAAACGTATATTTGAGGTATAAAGACTATTCAGGAACAGCAAGAAACATCCAATTAGGATAAAAGGATAACAAAATGCAAATAACAATAGAAGAACTTAAAGAAATAATAGCAGATCAAAAAATATTAGAATACAAATTAGGGCAAGAGCTTCAAAAACTTTCTGAAGAAAACAAAAAGCTGAAAGAAGAGAATACAAAGCTTTCAACTGTGGAAGAAAAACCGGGGGTGTAAATGGCTGGTGAGCAAGTAATACAATACATGGAACTGTTAACGGGTGGTTCTTCGACCGCTGTGGATGGGATTGACGGAGACGACAGAGGCGACGGTGAAGCAATAACGCTGGACGATATAACCTATGCTAATGTTTCAGGTGTTCATTATGTCTATAAGTATACCGCAACAGCAGCCGTTGAAAGTGTGCCTGATATCATAAGACCTGATGTAAATAACGACCCCACAAAAGCGTGGGTTCTGCAAACTGATATGTATTTAGCTGGGTTAATCGACGATTCAATGGCTGACGATAAACATAGACATTCTGAATTATCAGCAAGTGATGGAAGCCCCAATCCAGCGTTGAGCGCAGACGATTCTGGCATTTTAACAGCATCCCAATATGGAGCAGGCGCAATAGTTTCAAGCTCTGGAGGGGTATTATCCACAATAGATGATGAGGAAGGTAATTGGAACCCAGAGCTTGCTGGTTCTACTGGCGGGAGTGGTGTGATATATAGTAGTAGGTGGGGGAGATATTTTATAAAAGGTGGTCTTGTTACGTGTTTATTCGGGGTTGATGTATCAAGCATTGGGACTGCTTCTGGCAATGTTTTTTTAATAGGTGATAGTTTGCCCGTCACGCCCAAAAATGAGACTCTAATAACATTAACATATGGCGGTACTGTTTTACGGTCTCCAATAACCAATGTTATGTCAATTATTGCCGATAGTACAAACCCATCATCAGCATATTATTACTATTTTACTGACGGGCAAGGGTGGGCACAAACATTTGTAACAGGTGTTTATGCAGGACAATTAACATATAAAATATAAGGAGCAACATGAGTAATTATACAGAAAGACAAGTAATAGGCTCAATCTCGCCCGATAATAACATCGGTTGGGTTGATGTAAAAATATTAAATCAGGATTTAAAAGATGGTATTGTAATTAACTCAACGAATTTCAGGTATAGATTAAACCCTGATTCAGATATGTCTGAACAGCCTGAAGAGGTAAAGGTTTTTTGCAAAGCTTATTGGACGGATGAGCTAAAAGGAAAATGGGGAGATAACGCTGAAGAATCTGAAAAACTAAAGGGTGTAAAATAACACCCTTTAGTTTTATTTATTTAAAATCATTTCTTTGTTTGTTTTAACCAGTTTATGGAAATCATAGAGTCTGTTGTTGATCATGTCAAATTCGTCTTTGAAATCATCAACAGTTAAATGATGGATAAACAATTGTTTGTTTTTTGGAAATTGTGAACAGTAAGAAATATAATCAATTGATTCATTTTTTGACTCTTTTAAATTAAATGCTAATTGCCATTTATAT
>JAAERC010000391.1 GCA_024230695.1 Candidatus Zixiibacteriota bacterium | reverse complement strand
TTTGGGATTGTTTCTGCAGACGAAGTTGAAACCAAAGAAGAATCGGTGGTGATGGCTCAGGCCGATAATGCCAAGGATAAGACAGTACCTACATCTACTCGATTATCCGGGATGACAACTAAAGATGAAGAATCCTTAGTTGGACCATTGGTGAAATTGATATTGGCGCTGGTTGCGGTTGTTGGTGGGATCTATGGATTTCTTATGGTGCTGAGAAAAATGATGGGATCAAAATTCTCGGCTAATAAGGGGAATCATCAACTGGAAACTATTGAGACAACCTATATCGCGCAAAAAAAATCTGTTTCATTGATCAGGTACGGCGAAAAAGCAGTTCTGGTTGGTGTGGCGGATAATTCGATTTCGGTTCTGGCTGAACTGGATAGGGAAGAAACTAAAAAAATCATTTCTGATTATACTGTTGGCAAACGGGAGACAGGTTTTAAATCTGTTTTTGCCGGTGCCAGGGAAAAAGTAAGATCTTTTGATATGAAAGATCTTAACGTTCCTTGGATTCCCAAAGAAAATAATAGACCTCAAGAGGTCTAAGATATAATAGGCGACATGGAGTCGTCTTAATAAATAGGATTTAAAAAGGTTTCATAGGATATGAAAACAGGCGTAAAAACCGCTATCTTTGTTGCATTGTTTGTCGCCGCCCTAAGCGGGTCGGCATTTGCACAAGCAATACCCAAATTATCATTAGAAGTTGGTCAATCAACCGATCCAAGCGATCTTTCAACAACATTACAGATCGTCATTCTTCTAACAGTGCTGACTCTGGCACCATCGATTATTTTGATGATGACATCGTTTGTTCGAATAATAATTGTATTTGGCTTTTTACGTCAGGCTATTGGTACCCAACAGTTACCTCCTAATCAGCTATTGATGTCATTGGCATTGATATTGACCTTTTTTA
>JAAERC010000390.1 GCA_024230695.1 Candidatus Zixiibacteriota bacterium | reverse complement strand
GTCAATGCCGGTACTATTTCAAAAAGATCGCCAACAATACCATAGGATGCGATATTAAATATTGGGGCATCTTTATCGCGATTGATTGCCACGATTGTTTTTGATGTCTGCATACCAACTAAATGCTGAATTGCACCAGAAATCCCAATCGCGAAATATAGTTTCGGATTAACCGTTTTTCCTGTCTGGCCAACCTGATGGGAATACGCGATCCATCCGGTATCCACAATAGCTCTTGAAGCACCAAGTCCGGCGTTCATTGTATCGGCCAGTTTTTGTACTATCGGAAGATTTTCTTCGCCGCGAATTCCACGTCCAGCCGCGACAATAATATCAGCTTCGGTAAGATTAATCGACTGACCAGAATCAACCACACTTTCCATTACAGTTGTCTTAGACTCAAACACGGAATCAGCAACGGTTTCGGCAACCACTTCTCCATCGCCAGAAGCAGATTCATCAAATACCTTGGGACGAACCGTCACAAAAAATATTTTACCATCCTTGTTACCAAGATTGACAATAACATTGCCGCCATATGCCGGACGCGTAATGGTTACTTTATCACCATCAGTATTAAGTCCGGTAATATCAGATGCCATCGCGCCATTATTCATCGCCGCCAAACGAGCGATCATCGCTTTTCCAAAAAATGTGGCCGCACCAACAACCAACTGAGGTTCATATTTTTTAATAAGTTCCGTAAGTACATTGGCATAGATTTCGTCATTACAATGCTTCAAAAGCGGATTAGAAACGGCCAAAACTTTGCCTCCGCCCTTTGATGCCAATTCGGATGCCAAACTATCGGCGGATTCGGCCAAACAGGCTGTTGTTACATCACCGCCGGTTGAGTTTGCTACGGTTAATAATTCATAACTAATATTGGAAAGTTTTCCATCCTTTTGCTCGGCAATCGCTAAAACCTTAATGCTCATCAATTTTCCCTTCTTCTATTTCAGCCTGTCTTCTGACAGTTTCTATTATTTTCCTTAAAGGCACCTTATGGTTCTCAGCCGCATCTCGGCAGTCATCATACTCCGGCTGAATCTTAAATCCATCTTTTAATTTCAATATCTTCACTCGAATCTGACCAAAACGAGTCTCAATTACTTTTTCCTTGCGGTCCAAAGTCCTTCTTGACTCACTTCGGAATCTGATTCCGGCAGTTGAAGTTTCGTTGAATATAATACCACAAATTTTATCAGACAAATCATTTTTGCATAAAACGGTCAAAATATGGCCGGGACGATTCTTCTTCATTATAACCGGAGTTAGAAATACTTCATATGCTCCCGCATCATAAATTTTGGAAAAAACATAATTATAAATCTGCGGATTCATATCATCTATATTTGTTTCCAGAACATCAATTTTATCCGATTTAATATATGTATTGTCCATTTTATCACTATCGCCCAAAATAATTCTAAGAAGGTTTGGACAATCGTCATAATTTTTGGTTCCCGCCCCAAATCCGGAATCATTAGATAACATCTCAGGGCATTCGAAACCACCATCATAAAAATCAATTAAAGCCGTTAGAATAGCCGCACCTGTCGGTGTCACCCTCTCGCCTTCTGTTTTGGCTATTTTCGTAGGAACATTCTTCAAAATTTCGGTGGTAGCCGGAGCCGGAATCGGAATGACCCCATGCGACGAGGTAGTTGTCCCCTGTCCAAGAGTAACAGTCGAGCAATAAATCGAATCTGGCGCAAAATATTCAGCCCCAATGGCACTGCCAACAATATCAATAATGGCATCAATACCGCCGACTTCATGAAAGTGAACTTTATCTGGTGTTGAATTATGAATTTTAGCTTCAGCTCTGGCAAGTCTTTCAAAGGCCGCGTATGAGATATCTTTGATACGGTCAGAAAGATCTGATGATTTAATGATCTCTGTAATATCTTTCAGATGCCGGTGTCCTTTATCATCTGTCACGATAACATCAAATTTAGTAGCCGATATTTTATGCCGCTCGGTTATACTCTGTTCCAGTTTGTAACCGCTTAGATTAAGTTTCTTAAGATTTTCTTCAAGATAATCAAAAGGCATCCCAAGATTCAACATGGCCCCAACAGTCATGTCACCTGAAATACCAGAAAAACAGTCAAAATAAAGTATCTTCATAATATCATTTCTCTATTCTCGAAATACTTTTAGCAATCAACGAAGCCGCAACACCGGCCCCAAAACCATTATCAATATTTACTACCGTGACACCCGAGGCGCAGGAATTAAGCATTCCCAGAAGAGCCGCCAGACCGCCAAAAGAGGCTCCATAACCAATAGATGTAGGAACGGCAATAACCGGTTTATCAACCAGTCCTCCTATAACCGATGGCAAGGCTCCTTCCATTCCGGCGACCACAATCAACACTCCCGCCTTTTTTATACGTTCGGTCTCATTAAATATCCGATGAATCCCCGCCACCCCAACATCATAAAGCCTATCTACCGGGCAACCCATCACCCAGGCGGTGATAGCCGCTTCTTCGGCCACAGGAATATCCGATGTTCCACCACAACAAACCAGAACGGCCGTTTCGGATTGTAATAGTGGTTTTTTCCTACGCCCCCCAAACATAAGAACCATCCGGGCATCGGGATAATATTCGGCCTTTTTCAAACCCTTTTTTATGGCCTTAAATCGGCTCTCTTCAAGCCGGGTGATAATAGCATCACAGCCACTTTTTCCAATTCTTCCGGCTATTTCAATTATCTGTTTATCCGTTTTTCCCGGGGAGTAGATAACTTCCGGTTGTCCCCGTCTGAGGGCGCGGTGATGATCGATTCTGGCAAACTCAAGATTCTCAACAGGAAAATTCTTTAATTGTTCAGTTGCTTTCTCAATCGGAAGTTTTCCAGATTTCACTTGAGCAAGGATTTTTGTTAATCGAGATTTATCCATTAAAATGAAGCCTTTATATTCAATTTATATTCTTCAAACAATTTACATATATCCTGATAAGATTCAACACAAAATAATTGCCGCCTTAAATCGGCCCCTCCACGCATTCCTTTTGTATACCAGGCCAGATGTTTGCGCATCATCAAAACCCCGCCTTTTTCTCCATACTGGTTTATCATTAATTGTGTATGTTCAAGCATCAGTTCAACTATTTCTCTTATCGACATATCCGGCACGACATTACTATCACTCAAGTATGACTTTATCTGATAAAACACATATGGGTTCCGCATTGCTGCCCGCCCAATCATAATAGCATCACAACCGGTTTGAGACAACATTTTTTCAGCATCCTGACCGGTATTAATATCTCCATTGCCAATGACCGGGATAGAAACTTCATTTTTCAAAAGCGTGATCTTTGACCAATCTGACATATTTTTATATCCATCGGCACGGCTTCGGGGATGAAAGGCGATCGCTGAAATTCCAGCCTTTTCCGCTATCTTACCAAGTTCCAAAAAGGTATCTGAGTTTTTGGTCCAGCCGGTTCGGGTTTTAATCGTTACTGGTATTGAACAATTTTCAACCGCCG
>JAAERC010000389.1 GCA_024230695.1 Candidatus Zixiibacteriota bacterium | reverse complement strand
TGATAATAGATTCAATATTGATAGATGATAAAAATATCGGCACTGATTATTCTATTGAATACACAAAAGGAGTTGTCGCGCTGGAAGAATCTGAAAAGAGTAATTCCGCAGAAATCAAATTGTATTTTAAAACAGTTTTGCCGGAATCAGGTGATCGGTTGTCATACAATGGAACTAACTATCTTCTCAATGGCTGGTTTCCAACACCGGCGGTATTGAATAATAATGGAGAATGGTATCATCCTGAATATAGGCGAAATGCGGAATTGGTGAGTGACTATTTTATTTATGATGTAAAGTTCTCGGCTCCACCCGGATTTGTTGTTGTCGGCCCAGGTTCTTCATTAGTGGGGTTGAATAAGAATGAAGATAGTACTAAACATTTATTTTTATTTGGTCCGGCTTTGGATTTTGCTCTTGCTATAGATGCAGATTATCTGATTGATGGATCAGTGGTTGAAGAAGATACAATTAGAATATATTATCGCGATTATGAATACCCAATTTTATCCAAAATTAAAAATGCTGTAAATAACTCCCTTGCTTATATGGAAAAACATGTTGGTAAATATGAGTATGGCAGTTTAAATCTCGTCTTTTCCGATATTGGTTTTTCTGGAGGAATAGAATTTCCGGCGATGATAGCACTTAGTACTCCCCGAGGTGCGCCAGCGATTTCAAATGCCTACGATATGCTGACAGTTCATGAAGTTGTGCACCAGTGGTTTTATAGTATGATTGGTTCTAATCAGGTAGAATATCCGTGGCTTGATGAATCAATCACAAACTTTTTTA
>JAAERC010000388.1 GCA_024230695.1 Candidatus Zixiibacteriota bacterium | reverse complement strand
GCCTCCAACATGATAGAAATGCTCACGGGTTAATATATTGAAATCACTCCAAAGCGATTCAATATATTCATTTTTCCGGTAATCGTTGTGATGCCATGTAGATAATATAAACTTGCTTTTGGTGCATGAAAGAGCGCTATGAAGATCTTTTTCATGCGCTTCATCCCATCCATTATAATAATCTGCATGCCTGTCAATATAGGGGGGATCGCAATAAATGATATCATCTGAATTTCCCTCTGATATGGTTTTGTCAAATGACTGGCGCTTAAATACAAAATCTTTTGCTTTCAATAAGCGACTGACGTGAGACACTTGATTCACTATCTTGGTCACGTAGGCATGGGCAAATCGCTGTGGTTTCCTGCAAAATGGAATATTAAATCCGCCTTTTCGATTAAATCGAATCATTCCATTAAAACCTGCCCTGTTAAGAAACAAAAAGTCTAAAGGTTTGTGTTCGTTATTAAACCGATCTCTCAATTCGTAGTAGTGCAATTCGCCCTTTTCCAACAACTTTGCGCCTTCTTGATTTAAGAACTGCCTGACGATTTCAGGCGTGATTTCGCCATCGGCAATTGATCGATAAAAATTAACCAAGTGCGGATTAGTGTCGCATAAAAATGCGTGCCTGGGCGCAAGGTTAAAGGCGACAACCCCGGTACCCATAAAAGGCTCTATCCATCTGGCTTCAAACTCATCTGGCACGATGCTGTTGATCCAAGGAACCAGTTTT
>JAAERC010000387.1 GCA_024230695.1 Candidatus Zixiibacteriota bacterium | reverse complement strand
ATTACTACGCTGACGATGTTTCAGGTGCTTATGGCCGTGTTCCAAAGGGAGAATATGTCAAGCTCACAATATCTGACAGCGGTTGTGGTATATCGGACGATATTGTCCAAAAAATACTTGATCCGTTCTTTTCAACCAAAACCAGTGACAAAAAACGCGGCTCGGGTCTGGGTTTGAGCGTGGTCGATGCCGTTATCAAAGACCATAACGGTTATTTGGACTTAAAAACTCAATCGGGCAAGGGAACTTCGTTTTATATCTATTTCCCTACAACTCGTAAGTTATCTGATAATGAACGCCCAGACAAAACCATTGGCGGTAAAGAAACGATTCTCATTGTTGATGATGATGACATGCAGAGGGAAGTATCAACCAAGCTTCTCAAAAAATTGGGATATAAGGTCAATTCTGTTGATAGTGGCGAGAAAGCTATCAAGTTTCTGCGCAAGAATCCTCATGAGCTTTTAATTCTTGATATGGTAATGCCGGGAGGGATTGATGGAGCGGAAACATTGCGACAAATTCTAAAGATCAGTCCGAATCAGAAAGCAATAATTGTCTCCGGCTTTTCAGAATCTGACCGGGTCAAAGTTGCTCAGGAATTGGGTGCCGGAGTTTTTGTAAAGAAGCCCTTATCACATAAAGCTATTGCTTCTGCCGTAAGAATCGAGTTGGATAAACCTGAAATGTCTTGAAATAAACAATATATCTGTCTATCAAATTAAAGTAATATATATTGCCTCTAACAATTCTATTAGATATTATTTGAAAGAGGTGAGAAAAAGGCATTACTCTATGAAGTGATGCTACAATATTTTACTCTGTCAAAATAATCAGAAATCCTTGTTACGGGTCGGTTTCTGATAACGAAATCAGACCGATGAGTCGGCTTGTTTCTTCTTGTAATCCTCTATTCCCTGCTGGATACGGCTTTTTAATCCATGAGGAGCCAGCCGACCACAAAAACCGGTTCCATCGGCATTCAGTTTACACATACGAAAACACCAGGGGGACCGATTATTGGTCAAAGCGCAACCTAAATAGGTATAGTCTTTCAGAGTTCTTTTTACTTTTACTTGCTTGAGAACTTTGCGGGAAGTTTTTAATGCCATTATAGTTCCTCATTGTCTTATCTAAAGGCAGGATCTACACAATCCCTGCTAAATTATTAATCTTATTTCCGGCTATTTCCGGCTATTAATACCTGTAACCATAAACATAGACAAATGTTCACCACTTTTTGTAAAATTTTGCCAAAACAGTAATATACTCATTATTTTATTCCTGTTCCCTTCTATTCTTTTTAGTTATTACATATTCTATTAGAAAAATGTTAGAAATGGATAATTTGGGTCCCAGAATATTGACCAACATAGTCGATATATCAACCGTATCATAATAAGCGTCGGGATTTCTGCCAAAATTCGCAAAATAGAGGATGTACAATTGTCTGATTCTAAAGATAATATAAATAAGAATAATTCTGATAAAAATCATGACTCCCAAATTGATGATGAAACTAAATCGGTTGATTCATCTTTTTCAAGCGGTAAACCAGATTCACACCATCCTAATAAAATTGGTCAATATCATATCAAGCGTGTTATTGCATCGGGTGGCATGGGCACCGTTTTCGAGGCTTTGCAGGAAAATCCAAAACGACCGGTTGCTGTAAAAGTAGTCAAAAGCAATCTTGAGAGTGAAAGCGCCGTTCGCCGTTTGGAATATGAAGCACAAATGTTGGCACGTTTGCGTCATCCCGGGATCGCCCAAATTTATGAGGCGGGTTCATATGATGATAACGGAACTCAAACGCCGTTTTTTGCAATGGAGTATATCCCAAACGCAAAGTCGATAATTGAATACTCTCTTGAAAATAATTTAAGCGACAGCGATCGTATTACTTTATTTTTACAGGTCTGTGATGCAATACACCATGGACATCAGAGGGGAATTGTTCATCGTGATTTGAAACCATCAAATATCCTGGTAGATTCGAGCGGGCGAGTTAGAATAATCGATTTTGGGGTTGCTCGAGCAACTGATGCTGACATGAAACAAGCCGCTGGAATTACCAATTATGGACAGATAGTCGGAACTATTCAATATATGAGCCCAGAGCAGTTTGATGCAGACCCTCACGATATTGATATCAGAAGTGATGTCTATGCCCTTGGTTTTGTTTTATATGAATTATTAACAGACTGCTTGCCATATTCAGTTTCCACCGATAATATCTTTGATTTTGCAACTGAAGTCCGCGAAGGTAAATCTATTCCGATTGGCACTAGAAACTCCTCGTTTAAAGGTGACCTGGAGGCGATTATTCAAATGGCGATGCATCGTGATCGGGAGCAACGTTATCAATCAGCTTATGGGTTGGCTCAGGATATCAGAAGATTCATCAATGGCGATGCTGTTGTTGCCACCAAACCCGGGCTTGGTTATCAGATAAGGATATTTACCAGAAAAAATAAATTAGTTATCGGTTTAGTGGCAGCAGTCTTTGCACTACTGTTGACAAGCGTTATTGTTACATCATCACTACTTGTTACCGTTGAACAGGAATCAGGAAGAGTTAAAAAAGCTAATGATTTTATGGTAAATATATTTGAACAAGGAGTTCCATATGGATTTGGTAAACCTGTTCCGATTAGTCGCTTATTAGATGAATCTACTGAACTTTTAAAAGGTGCATTCCCAAATGAGCCTGAAATAGAATCTGACATCAGACATGCCTTAGGCATAGGCTACTTCTGGTGTGAAAAAAATGATGATGCACGGATAAATTTGGATTATGCTCTTGAACTAAGGAAAAAAGCCCTGGGGGATTTACACCACAAAACAAAAGAAACTCTGGAAGCCTTGGATGAACTAAATACTATTACAGGGGATTTTCAAGAAAACTTAGGTGTCTGTAAAGAAATTTGTAGAATAGATAGTACTAATTTTGGTATAGGTAATGAGACTACAGTTAGGTCAAGAATCAATGTTGCGGGTGCTTTGGCAGATATCGGAAAATACTCTGATGCTTTGAAATTGATAAAAAATACTAAACAGGATTACCTTGCCGAAAATTCAGGTGACATAAAAATAGCTAGCAGAATTGATGTTTCACTATCAAGGTTCTATTTGGAAAATGGGTTGATAGAAGAAGCAAAAAAAATTGCTCGGGCTAATTACGAGATATCATGTTCAAAAATAGAAGAGAGTTGGTATATTGAGAAAAGCAAGAGCACATTAGCTGCCGCTCTGATTGCTCAGGGAAAACTAGAAGAAGCCAAAGAACTATATGGAAACTATCCGACTTATGACGGTTTAGATCGCGAGTATAACATCAGGGGCGATTTCAATCAAGGCCAAAGCGATCTGCACCTTATGATCTTTTGGGAAGAATGGTGTCCGTACTGTGATAAAATGATGCGTAAAGTTGAAAAACTTTATAGACTATACAAAAATGATGGCCTTAATGCTGTTGGTATTACAAACTTCTGGCAGTCAACCACTAGAGAATTAAGTGAAAAGTTTATAGACAACTACAATATCTCATTTCCAATTATTAAAGAAGGTGGAGCAGCTATTGATCATTTCAATGTTAATAGTGTACCAGCAATCAGGTTGATTTACAAGGGTTATCTGATTTGGGATCATCAAATGATATCCTCTGAACCAATATCAAAACCAATGCTTGAGGGAATTATTAAGCATATCCAGGCTTCCAAATGAATTAGCTTTCGGTCAGATATCACCTGACAGATATCATCTGTAAAGGGGATTTGTTGAAGCGTTAGTGGAAATGCTGCCGCAGATCCTGAACTCAGTGATGGGAGAGAAGCGAAGTAAAACCCTGACAATCACCTGACAGGTGCTTCGGGTTATGAGCCTGACGAGTTGTCCGAGCAACAGAAAGCACCATACACGATCTTGTAGTAATAGCAATTACTTGCGGGAAGCATAGTATCTGGTATTTCTTCTTATTATCTCTTGTTATTGCTAATTCTGTTAGAAAAATGTTAGAAAGAGGTGTATGTTAATGTGGACTCGGTCTATCATTTATAATAAATATATCCATGTTACTCCGCACAATATCTGTGCAAATTTAAATAAAAATAATTGAATTATTTTTATTTCCACTGCCAGAAACTGACACCGTTGGTGTGTATATTTCCAATCTTACAATTTCAATTTAAGCTCTAAACGGCTTTGAGGCATATGATAAATGCAAGTACATTTTATCAGATCGCATGCACTTTGAGTATATACTTTAGCAAAAAAGTGATATGTAACTGTTTCGATCCGTTATAAGTAGATAAAGGTATAAATCAAGCGTATCACAGACTGAAAATAAAATAACTGTTGTTATAGTAATTGGGTATACGGATGTTTGGAAATGTAAAGCAATCAAGTGAAACATTACCCATTGATATTCATGTGTTTCAACAAGGTGGGCGTTGTTTCGCCTTTGATGTTCGCAATTTTGCAGTCATGGCTGTAAATAAGAATGATGCAATTACTCTTTCTCTAGCCGCTACCCTTTCCCTGAATGAGATTATCCTCTTTTGCCAGCCAGAAATTGATGCTATAGCAATACGGGCTAGTTATCGACGTATAACGAAACTTCTCGACGCTGGGGTGCTGTCAAGCCAGTCCATAACCACTCAGCGGCAGCCTTTATTCAATCGATTGGTAATGATGATGGCTGGTGGATGTAACATGGGGTGCTTATACTGCTTTGAGAAGGACATCCCTAGCTTTCAATCCCATAACCTTATGAAGAGAGATACAGCGAGGCGAACCCTGGAGTGGTTCTTCAGATATCATGAGGGAAACAAAGCACATGTACAGCTTTATGGTGGTGAACCACTCCTAAATTGGCCTGTATTGAAATTCGTTGTAAAGAGTGCAGAAACCTGGGCGAATACCAAGAACATCCAGCTAACGAAATATCTAATTACCAATGGCACTCTCTTGAACAGCGAGCGAATCAAGTATCTCAAAGAACATAGTGTAACTATTCAGGTTAGT
>JAAERC010000386.1 GCA_024230695.1 Candidatus Zixiibacteriota bacterium | reverse complement strand
GCGATTCCTGCTGGTTGACAAAGACAGGATTAGCCACATCATAAACAGTGGCATCATCAGGCAAATACTCCCGCAAAATATTCTGACTGAAATCAGAAATTGATATATAATGTTTAACATCATCAGGAATTCGACTGACCCGCGTCTGAATATATTGTCGATTTACACGCCACAGTTTCTGAAGATAATTAGATTTATCACAATTAGAAAGAACACATTCCTTGGATAACGGTTTTAACTTACAAATACTATTCTTTTGATAATTGTAAAAACCGCCATTGGGGCAGGCTATAAAATAATCATGAAGTGATATAACAACTTTGAACTTTCTTTTTACTGCTTCATGAATCACACTCGATGACAGCGACTTGGTCCAGCCATGAACATGCACAATTGTCCGGTTTGGATCAAAATTATCCAAACAAGCACTCATTTTTTGAATCGCACTGTGGTTCCAAAGACCTTGCCTGATAGCTCGTAATCTATTAGGATCTTTGGCTATCTCAAATTGATTGGTACAAATAACGGTAATGTTTTTATGATTTAATTTCTCATCAATCGGAGCGACTGCCGAGAAAACAGTGATCTTTTGGCCAGCTTCTGCCATTGCTCTGGTAGAGTTAAGTGCCACCATTGCGGTTCCGCCATTAAAATGCGCGAAATCATTGACTATAATTAAATCGTATGAATCCATACCGTTTACCATTTTAATATTTTGATTTTACTTTAAATCAAAACCTCTTCAGCTTTTTCCTCTGTTTCCTGTTTCTTGTAATCTTCTTGTTTTTCTTGTTCGATATATTTAATAACTCTGGCCGGATTACCAACCACAACGGCATTTGGTGGAACATCCTTTACTACAACACTGCCGGCACCGATTTTTGCGTTATCGCCGATTTTGATTCCGCCGATAATAACCGAATTGGCGCCGAATTCAACATTGTTGCCAACTACCGGACTGGGACCCTGGGACCCATCGGGCATTAAGACACATCCAAAAGTGATACAATGCCGCAAATGTACATTTTCCCCCAATACAGTACGATCATTAATAACCAGACTATAACCATGTTCGATTTTTAGGCCAGATCCAACTTTGGTTGACGCACGCAGTTCAACACATAAGATATACTCGACAATAACCCGATAGAGAACCATCAGAGGAACCCCCGCCCACCATATCAGTGATCCTTTACTACGGGTAAACAGATTAACCATTCTGAAAAAAGCCAAAATAAATATTATCTTGACATGACCTCTGTTTCTTTGATAGTCCTGAAAAAGATATTTTAACATTGTCCAATTCCAATTCTAAATAGTTTAACCAACTGGGGTTAATGCTTCGCTTTCAACATTTATTACATTTATGAACGCCTTATGCAATTTTTCCATATTATCATCATATAAGACATGCGGGGAGCGAATCGGATTGTCCCACAGGGCGTCATAAGAATTACATAGCAATTTTTCTATAAATTTGCAGTCGGCCTTGTAATCCCGCTTGAAATTCGATAATAGTTCATAAACTAGCGGACGAAGGGCAATTATATTGGTGCAACAGTGAACCGATGATAGTCCTTCAAAAAACATCGGGCAAAACGTGATGGCCGGAATACCGAGAAGTCCGGCCTGATACGCCGTTGTTCCAGAAACGGTAAATACAAGATCGGATCTTCGAAGAACATCAAAAGTTGAAACATCATACTTGACCAGCTTTACTCCCGGGATACGTTTCATCTTTTTGAAAAAGCTGTAATTATTCATATCAAGGAAATTTGGATGTTCCTTAATAATCAAAGTTGTGTCAACTGGAAGTGCCCTGCGAATATCTTTGATAAGTTTTAACTGATCGCTGAAATATGAACCCATCACATCAATTGATGACTCCGGCTGGACGTGCATTGGGAAATAGGCCAAGCGGCCCTCCAAATCCTCAAGCTTTTCATATGTCGGTAAATATTTCATACAAAAGGAGTTAACAACTCCGTTAAGCTGAAGTTTGATTCGTCCCCCAATATCATGATGAGTTAGATTATTTTGATTTGCCACTTTGTTACGAGTTAGCCTGTTTTTTATGGCCTTTGAAATTTTACGATAATCTATAACACTGCGTTTGCTGAGTTTGGATGAATAACCCGGAGTTGGCAAGGTCTGCTCAAATCTTTTGATTATTTCATTACCCGAAACTATTGTTTCAGTTTTGTCAGGCCGGGGGTAAAACCGGTAATCATGATAACTATCTATAAAAAACAATCGGTTTTCAGGATACCGGGTTAATCTGGGCGCCATAAATTTAATTCCCAGTTCCTGACAAAGAATATATGAGATGATCTCATTGGAGTTGGTTGGCTCAGCGAAAAAGTGTGTTATTTGTTTTTCTAAAAAGAAACGTTTGATATCACGGTAATACAAATAGGCATACTCAATAATATCCGGTTTGTTTTTGTATCGAACAAATGAATCCATCATCAGGGCCTGATTGATAGTAAGATCGGCTTTCTCCTCACTTTTTACTATTTCGTCGGATAAATTCTCTTTTGTGGTTTTGTCGAGGAAATCAGATTTGTCATAAATCAGTTGAAGAATATCTTCTCGTTTTACTCCTTTTTCAAGAAGCCAATTTGTCCAATGGTTATCGGTTGTTATCCAATAAACATCGATCCCGGCATCAATCAAACCTCTTGAGACATTATAAAAAACTTCCGTTAATTCAAATATCGAGGAAAATAAGACTCTCTTTTTAGTTTTTGTCGCTGTTAGTTGCGCTGTTAATTCCATTTAGCTACCGGTTAATCCTAGTAAGGGTTGC
>JAAERC010000385.1 GCA_024230695.1 Candidatus Zixiibacteriota bacterium | reverse complement strand
CCTGAATATCCGTTTGAATATAAATTCGTTGATGATTTATATGCTTCAATTTATAAAGCAGAGGAGAATCAGGGTACAATTTTGGGGCTGTTTTCAATTTTGGCCGTATTTATTGCCTGCCTTGGTTTGTTTGGTTTGGCATCATTTACAGTTGAGCGCAGAACCAAAGAGATCGGCATTAGAAAGGTCCATGGAGCCACAACGCATCAAATAATTTTCCTATTAACAAAAGATTTTATTCGATGGGTTTTTATAGCAAATATTTTTGCCTGGCCGCTGGCTTATTATGCGATGCAAAAATGGCTTGAAGATTTTGCCTATCGTATTGAAATCGGATGGATTGTATTTCTACTCTCGGCATTAATAGCATTAGTTGTTGCTCTGGTTACTATAACTGTTCAGGCGATAAAGGCGGCACGCGCCAATCCGGTGGAAACATTACGGTATGAATAAACAGGTATAATCTAAAGATCAGATATCTATCAAGACTGGCCTTTATCGTAAGTTTCCTCTATTATCCGACACCCAATGCTCTGGCCGCATCTTCAAATTGATGAGGTTCAACCCAAACAATATAACCAAAACCGCCCCGGCCGTCAGTTGTTCCATTGGCGGCATAAACATTGATGCCCTCATTGGTTAATTTTAAATGATGCTCCAATAGAACGCCGAGTTTATCTTTTCCCCGAATTAGAAAAGCCTTCTTTGGTCCCACTAGCGGAATCCCCGATTCCTCGGAAGCCATTTTCAATTTTTGTGCATCTTCAGGGAAAAAACATATCTGCACTTCATTTTCGCCTAAAGGAAAAGCTGTGAAATTTATTAAACTGACGCCGTGGACGTTACAAAATTCCAATAATCTCTGGGCTTCCCCCGGTTCATCTAATACAACCGCATAAAAATACTCAACTATTTGCACGGCTTCTGCCATAGAACACCTCCTGCAAAATAAACATAAAATTACAAATTATATCGCTGTTAATATTTTCTATATAATAATTTATAAAATGTTATTATATTTCGCAATTGATTCTACAATATTAATAGGTATGAATGATTTCATTGATTTATAAATTTGTTAGAATCGAAATATAATATCAGAAAAAAGTGCGTCCGGTTCCAAATAATACTGTAAAAAACCATGTAACTCATATTCCTGCAAGCGATTTCGGCAAAATGGGTCATTTTACCATTTATTTGGGTATACTTTATATCTAATTGATATCTAATAATATCCTATTAATAATTATCAAATAAGGGCGATATCTATTTCAGGACTAAGTTTTTGGCATGGCGACGGGGGATTACATCAAAAAAAAATAAAAATGAATTTAAGATATAAACTATCAACCATTAAACAACGGAGAATTGGAAATGGCAGCAAAATTAATGATTCTATTCTGCCTGGCACTATTCCTGGCCTCACCAGTTTTTGGCCAGAATAAGCCATCAATCGATTTGGATTGGTATGGTTATTTTAAGCTCGATGCAGCTTATGATCAGAACCAGACCAGTCATGGCAATTTCGCCATGTATGTAAAAAACAATGCTGAAAAAGATGAGCAGTTTAACATGACTCACAAACAGACACGTTTTGGAGTCAAAGCATCCAGTAATGGATATGACAATGTTAAACTAGGTGGACAGCTCGAATTTGATATGTATGCCGGCGGCGGAACCGAAAACAAGGCTCTGTTGCTTCTGCGTCATGCCTATCTAACATACGAATCAGGGTCTTTCCAGTTGTTGGCAGGCCAAAGTTGGGATCTTATTTCACCTTTGAATCCATCAACTCTAAATTACCCAGTATTGTGGGGATGTGGAAATATTGGTTATCGTCGCCCTCAAATAAGGTTAACCTACAATTATAAGCCAAGTGATAATTCTAAAGTCAGATTTGCCGGTGGTTTCTTCAGAACTATTGGTGGCGATTTAACGCCGACATTGACTCTGGCGACCGAAGTAAATGATGGTAGTGATGATGGTACCGATTCTGGTATGCCTTCTTTCCAGGGTATTATTGATTGGACTCAGAAGTTTGAATCTGGAACAAAAGTTCGTGCCGGTGTTTCTGGTATCTATGGTCAATTAAAGGCCGAAGGAGATTTGGGCTCCAGCGAAACTTATTCCAGCCAGGGTGTTATGGGACATTTATGGGTCTCCTTTGCTCAGGGATGGGGATTTTCTGGTGAGTTCCATTCAGGTTCAAATTTGGTTGGCTATTTTGGCGGAATTAACAATGCCAGTACTTTTGACGGTGTTAGCTCGACTGGTGGATGGGGCTGGGCCTGGGTAAAGGCGTCATCCAAAGTCACTCTTGGTGCCGGATATGGTACTGACAATCCTAAGGATGCTGACATTAGTGCCGGTAGTATTACAAATAACACCAGTTATTTCTTCAATATCAAATATTCGCCGGTAAAGGCGTTTACTATGGGTATT
>JAAERC010000384.1 GCA_024230695.1 Candidatus Zixiibacteriota bacterium | reverse complement strand
CTCACGGGGAACGCCTTGCTCCAAAAAATAGGTGGCAATGCCTTCTTCGGTCATATCCTCCTCTATCCAGATTTTGTCGTTTTTAAAGCTGATATGAAGGACAACATAGCGAATACGGCGGTTATTTGCCCACCCCAATTTACGGACTAAATATTGTTGGTGTTGGTCATCAAACGCCAGGACAACCTCATACGTTGGATGCGGGGATTTTGCCAGAAGCGAGACATACGCGCTGAGGGCTTGTTTAATCAGAGTTGGATAATCCATTATTTGATCCATGTAACAATCTCCTGTTGTTTATCACACACAATAAGCCGTAGAAAATTATTGTCCAGAAATAGCTGTCCCAATTCTATCTTGAACACTAAATTAAAGGTTTCTTCTGTGATAGCCAGATATAACAAACGGTCCGGTTCAGATTTATCCAATATCTGCCGGTACATGACATATTGCCCGATAGCTTGTTGTAAATCTCTGACATTTGAATGACCAAGAAAACTTTTTATTTCAACGACAATTTTCCGGCGGTCTTTTTCAGCGCTAATCAGCCGTTCGGCCCCCAAATTAGCTGCTAAGGAATGAGAATTAATTAACTGTCTCACTTGGTAAACAAAATGAAATTGTGAATTGTGAATAATTAATAGTGAATTGTGAAGTAAAACCGG
>JAAERC010000383.1 GCA_024230695.1 Candidatus Zixiibacteriota bacterium | reverse complement strand
AGGAAGAGTGATCGTTTTTGATTGAATCGTTTTATTGCCATTTTTTATCTTAATTACAATCTGTTCGTTATTCATCCCGGACCATTCCAACCCAACTGTTAATTCGGTTGGCTTTCCGGCATAAATGACATCATTGTACTCCAGTGCGGTTATTGAGATGTCGCGGGTATCGGTCAGATCGCCAAACCCAATTGAGTAAATCGGCGTTTTTAGCCCTGACAAAATATTATCCGGTAAGGTCCCACTATTATTGATACCATCAGATAACAATAACCAGTAATCAGATGGTGAACCAATCTCCTTTCGGGATAACTCAACGATACTATTACCGATTGCGGTTTTATCAAAATTAATTGGATTTCCAAATTCAGCAATAGCCTCACCAAAAATATAATTTTGAATATCAAAATTATCGCCAAATTTTTTAAATTGATTGGACATCAATAGTGAATCACTCAGGTTTCTTCTTGAACTGTTTTTGTCAATTGTGTCCATACTTTTTGATTGATCATATAATATTGACAAAACCGGTTTTCGGGTAAATTCTCGCTTAAAAGAAACAACCGGTTCATATAAGGTGAGAAAGAGAGCAATAACGGCAGTAATTCGTAATGTTGTCAGCAGAATTCGTGTTCTTCTGGAAATCGGAGGATTTGTGTTACGATATAAATAAATTGAAAGTAAGATCAAAAATACAAATACTAATGAAGTGATAAGAATTGATTCGGATAAAAAACTAAAGCTAAAATCAGTTATACCAAACATATTATCT
>JAAERC010000382.1 GCA_024230695.1 Candidatus Zixiibacteriota bacterium | reverse complement strand
CAAAATTTGATGAGCAAATTGCCAAAGCTATGAAAGGACCAGTTGATATAGATGTTATTTCTAAATCATTTTTTAGAATGAATGGGGTCTCTGCTAATATATTTTCCTATATGAAGCCATATCTAAATAAGAATTAGTTATCTGACAATAAATGGCTATTTTGGCAATTAATGAAACCACTATTTATCAACCAAACTTGGTGGTTTCGAGAATCTTTGGATATAATTTTTAATCATCTCACAAAATTTTAATTCTAACCGACAACATGCATTCTAAACTAATATTAATTATTGGCCGATATAATAGTTTAGTATGTCATACAATTTACATATAGAAAATAATGGGCATTATTTACATGTTACAGCCTTTGGCACTCGTAATCGAGAAACAATTGTTCCAATAATACGAGAAGTCATTGATGAATGTGCCAAACAGTCTGTTGATGAGATTCTTTTTGATGCCCATAATCTTGAGGGGAGAATATCTATAAGTGATTCCTACTTAATTGCTTCCAAAGACATCCCGAAGTTGGTTCAGCCCGGCGCGATAAAAAAACTGGTTTTAGTTGATTCAGATAAACGAAACGAAAGACTTAAATTTTTCGGGCGTATCGCCAGAGGGTTCGGATTAAATATTCATATTTTCAAGGATATCAATGAAGCCAAAGAATCAATGGAACTTGAAAAGACCTGCAAATCCTAATATTTATTTCCAATAATACTTCCTTATATTTATATAATCTCAATTCACGCAAATCAGAAAAATAATTACCAATAAAATAATATTCTCCAAAATTATTGTAATTAAACTTTTCTCCCCCTTATGCAAATTCTTTTGCGTAAATATGTATTATTAATTTTACATTTATATTGACAAAGGTGCCAATATTCCGTAACTTATTTTAACTTCAAATAGACAAAAAACTTTATTGTATCTTCAATATAAGGAGCACACTTATGAGTAGGGCAAAGTGGATTCTTTTAGTCATCGGATTAGCAATCATGCTAT
The DNA here is from genome assembly GCA_024230695.1 of Candidatus Zixiibacteriota bacterium. Next base: position 1,130 of record JAAERC010000382.1, on the reverse strand, counting down.
CTCCGGCAACTTTCGCTCAGGAATATACCTGTGGAGATGCTACTGGTGATGGGCAAATCAACATTGCTGATGTTGTCTTTTACTTTAATTACTTGCGTAATCTTGAGGACGCACCTCCAATTCTTGATGCCGCCGATGTTGACAGTATCGCCGGTATTACTTTTAATGATGCCGCTTACCTTGCATATAACAGATATGGTGGCGGACCGTTACCGTATTGCCCCCCATTTCCAGATTCAACTTTGGAAGTCACGGGCGATATCCTTGAGATACGAAACACTCTTGTTCCGCCCGGCGCTACATTTGCAAAAATTGATTTGCATATTGAATCATTTGCGGGTGATCCGATTCATTGCATTTCTTTCCCTTTTGAATATTCTTGTGCCACATCGGATATTAACCTATATGACATTGCAATCCCCGAAGATGGGCTTTTGGATGAAAACATACATAGTGAAGAAATTTATTCACAGGATAATAAGGGTTTTGTTGCTTTAGCAAGATTATTTCCTTCAGAAACCGCCCCAGTTGACGGACTAATTGCAACACTTTGGTTCACGATAGATGCCTCAGCCGAGGAGCAAACGATTGTTATAACGCCTTCAACTTTGCCACCAAGTAATGTTGTTATATTCTCAAAGTTAACAGCAGAACCAAAACTGGAAGCATTTTACCCAACGATAGTTGAAGTTCCAGTATTTATCGTTGACACGGACTTGGATGGAATTGGCGATGAAGTGGACAACTGTCCTTTGATATCCAATCCCAATCAGGAAGATGCTGACACTGACGATGTTGGCGATGTTTGTGACAATTGTCCTGATGCTTCAAATGCAAATCAAGCCGATAGTGATGGCGATGAAATTGGTGATGTTTGCGATAATTGTCCCAATGATGCAAATTCTGGTCAGGAAGATGCTGATGGTGATGATGTAGGTGATTTGTGCGATATCTGTCCCAATGATTACGATCCGGCTCAAGCCGATACTGATGATGATGGTCATGGCGACGGATGCGACAACTGCCCAATGATTGCTAATTTTTCTCAAACAGACAGCGATGGTGATGGAATCGGTGATGCTTGTGAAGGCGATCCTATTTGTGGTGATTTAAACAATGATAACGAGTTT
>JAAERC010000381.1 GCA_024230695.1 Candidatus Zixiibacteriota bacterium | reverse complement strand
AAACTCGTTATCATTGTTTAAATCACCACAAATAGGATCGCCTTCACAAGCATCACCGATTCCATCACCATCGCTGTCTGTTTGAGAAAAATTAGCAATCATTGGGCAGTTGTCGCATCCGTCGCCATGACCATCATCATCGGTGTCGGCCTGGGCAGGATCGTAATCATCGGGACAGATATCGCACAAATCACCAACATCATCGCCATCCGCATCTTCCTGATTTGGATTATTGTTAACTGGGCAGTTATCACAGACATCACCAAATCCATCGCCGTCACTATCGGCTTGATTTGTATTTGAATCTTCCGGACAATTATCGCAAACGTCGCCGATACTATCACCATCCGCATCTTCCTGATTAGGATTGGAAATCAATGGACAGTTATCCACTTCATCGCCCACTCCATCCATGTCCGTGTCAACGATAAAAACTGGAACTTCAACTATCGTTGGGTAAAATGCCTCCAATTTTGGCTCTGCTGTTAATTTTGAGAATATAACGACATTACTTGGTGGCAAAGTTGATGGTGTTATAACAATAGTTTGCTCTTCGGCTAAGGCATCTATCGTGAACCAAAGTGTTGCAATTAGCCCATCAACTGGGGCGGTTTCTGATGGAAATAGTCTGGCAAAACCAATCAAACCTTTGTTTTCTTGAGAATAAATTTCCTTGCTATGAGCGTTTTCTTCCAGAAGCCCGTTTTCAGGGATCGTGATGTCATAAAGGTTAATATTTGATGTGGCGCAGGAGTATTCAAAAGGGAAGGAAATACAATGAATTGGATAATCCGCAAAGGATTCAATATGCAGATCAATTCTGGCAATTGTAGCGCCGGGCGGAATAAGAGTGTTTCGTATTTCAAGGATATCACCCGTTACTTCCAAGGTTGAATCTGGAAATGGCGGGCAATATGGCAATGGTCCACCGCCATATCTGTTATATGCAAGGTAAGCGGCATCATTATAAGTAATACCGGCGATACTATCAACATCGGCGGCATCTAGAATTGGAGGTGCGTCCTCAAGATTACGCAAGTAATTAAAGTAAAAGACAACATCAGCAATGTTGACTTGCCCATCACCTGTAGCATCACCACAGGTATATTCTTGAGCGAAAACTGCCGGAGATAGCATGATTGCTAATCCGATGACTAAAAGAATCCACTTTGCCCTACTCATAAGTGTGCTCCTTACCATAGAGATACTATTAAGTTTATTGTCTATTTGAAGTTATAAAACAACTTACGGAGAATTAGCATCTTTGTCAATATAAATTTAAAATTAATAATACATATTTACGCAAAAGAATTTGCATAAGCGGGAGAAAAGCTTAATTACAATAGTTTTGGAGAATATTATTTTATTAGTATTATTTTTCTGATTTGAGTGAATTGAGACTATATAAATATAAGGAAGTATTATTGGAAATAAATTTTAGGATTTACAGGTCTTTTCAAGTTCCATTGATTCTTTGGCTTCATTGATATCCTTAAAAATATGAATATTTACTCCGAACCCTCTGGCGATACGCCCGAAAAATTTAAGTCTTTCGTTTCGTTTATCTGAATCAACCAAAACCAGCTTTTTTATCGCGCCGGGCTGAACCAACTTTGGGATGTCTTTGGATGCAATTAAGTAGGAATCACTTATAGATATTCTACCCTCAAGACTATGGGCGTCAAAAAGAATCTCATCGACAGACTGTTTGGCACATTCATCAATGACTTCTCGTATTATTGGAACAATTGTTTCTCGATTACGAGTGCCAAAGGCTGTTACATGTAGATAATGCCCATTATTTTCTATTTGCAGATTATATGACATGTTAAACTATTATATCGGCCAATAATTAATATTAGTTTAGAATGCATGTTGCCGGTTAGAATTAAAATTTTGTGAGATGATTTAAAATTATATCCAAAGATTCTCGAAACTACCAAATTGGTTCTATTGGCGGTTTCATTAATTGCCCAAATAGCCATTTATTGTCAATTAATTAATTCTTATTTAGATATGGCTTCATATAGGAAAATATATTAGCAGATACCCCATTCATTCTAAAAAATGATTTAGAAATAACATCTATATCAACTGGTCCTTTTATGGCTTTGGCAATTTGCTCATCAAATTTTGCCGATGCCACATCCAGTTTCTTTTTAAGTGTCATCAGTTTTTTTGGATCAAATTCAACCATATGGCCTTCTTTCTTCAAATATTGGATTACTGTTATTTTTTATGAAAACAGTAATCTAAAAAAATAGTTAGCGAATCAATTGAGACCTATACCGTCTCGATAGTTATTAATATATACGAATTTAGAGTTTATAGTATATAAAAACTTTTTGATTTAAGAATCTCCCCGAGAGTTTCAATAATTGAATTATTTTGGATGCTTATTTATCGGTCAATTTTTAACTTACAGGTACTTATCCCAAATAGACGATAAAACATACAAAATCCAAAAATAGAACTAAACAAAATGGCGGTACCAGTTGTAACAAGAGCAATTTTGAAAGCCACACTTATTGAAACCAAAATAGCTATCATAATAAGGATAAGACCAAAACTTATTCTCAAAGCTTTATCCGTTGTGCCAACGTTCGATTTCATAATATCTCCTTTATTATTAGCCCCAAAAAACTCAGTAGACCCTTATAATAGCAAATAAATAATAAAATGCAATAAGAATTATTAAAAAAACGTAAAATATAAGAATAATAGAATAAGAGATGTATGTTATACTATTATAGTAAGGGACCTTTAATGATCTTTACTCAGCTTTATAAATATCTCTATTGCGCCATAAATAATACATCCCGAACCACCCAAACAGAATATAAATAACAGCATAAATATAAAATATGATTTCCTGATCACTGGATATAACATCAAATCCATTTACCTCCAATAATGGCCAGCGAATACGACACATAAGTAAAATAAACGACCATGTTGCCATTGTATAAAACCCAAATGGTATTGACCAAACGCGCCGTTTCAACACTCCGACAATAAATATTACGCCCGCGATCAAATATGTCATATCGGCCCATGCAATAGCTAATTCATCGGCCTTGAACCAACCCATAGCCGGTTCCATAATTGTTGATTCCGACAAACCCCATTCTACATGAAGAGGCAGGCTGATGATCTGAATCAGTTGCGTAAGTGGTCCCATTAACCAAAGCAAAATAAATAAACCAATAAAAATATAACTCAATTGTTTTTTGGGTTGTGACATTTTTACCCTCTAGTACTAAACATTTAAAATATCAGTTCGAAATAAACATACGACCAAATCAAATATACTGATCCAACAATTATCCCAAAAGGATAAACAAAGAGCCACATCGGCGTGATTTTTGGTTTCTCAAAACGTAGAGATGTAATGGTGAAAACGGAGTTGACCCATACAAACCAGAATGCCGCCATACCTGTGATATAGTAGCCGAGCTTAATATCTAAAAAGATTAAAATGATGCCGAGCAGACTAAATGGAATCGCAATAGTCAAATCAGATAACGCCATTCCGTAAAATAATTTTTGCTCATGCCAGTTATCATTAGAACCATCGGGATTTTTCATAGCCTTACCACGAAAAACCTGCCACTGAAATCCGAAGATAATAAGCGACAATAGTCCCATAATTGAAATATCGATATAAAGAATTATTTTACCAATTAATGAGACTTCCACTCAATTTCCCTTTCTGAGAAATTTATATACTTAATTCCTTAACAGCCGGCTCCACCGACTCATGTGTCATTTCCTTATTGAAAAATAATTTCGTCCATTTATATCGAATTGAATTAAATGTCAAAAACAAAGATGGCAGGATTATTAACAGGATCAATGTCCCAAACAGCAATCCATATGCGACCGAGATCGCCATTGGAATCAAAAATTGTGCCTGTCGACTGGTTTCCAATATTAATGGCGCCAAACCAAGAGAGGTTGTTAATGTTGTCAATAGAATTGGACGAAGCCTTGCAATCCCTGAATTATAAACTGCATCATATACTGTTTGTCCCTTGCGCAGGAAACGATTTATTTGATCCACAAAAACGATACTGTCATTAATAATAATTCCTGACAGTGCAATAATCCCAACTAGTGAAAGAACATTGATCTGTTGCCCCTGTAATCCATGACCCCAGACGGCACCAAGGATACCAATTGGAATCAGTGAGAAAATTATCGATGCCTGAGCATAGGATCTAAAAACCAATATCACCAAAATAAACATTCCCAGCAATACTATAGGGAAAACGATTTTCATTGAATCGGTCATTTT
>JAAERC010000380.1 GCA_024230695.1 Candidatus Zixiibacteriota bacterium | reverse complement strand
TCCAGAATACGAAACTTATCTGTTACAATCGGACCTTTGCCGTCAAGCGGCTGGCCCAGAGGATTTACAACGCGGCCAATAACGGCATCACCTACCGGAATCTGCGCCACTTTACCGGTTCTGCGAACGGTATCCCCTTCTTTAATTCCTTTGACGTCGCCGAAAATAGCGCAACCGACACTATCTTCTTCAAGGTTAAGAACCAGACCCATGATCTCACCCGGGAACTCAATCAGTTCAGACATCATAACGTCTTCCAGACCCCAGACTCGAGCAATACCATCGCCCACCTGAAGGACCGTACCAACCGATTCCATCTCCAGTTTGGTTTCGTAACCCTCGACTTCTTTTTTTATTATTGCAGAAACTTCTTCAGGATTTAGACCCATAATCTATACCCCAGTATAATTATTTTATCTTGTCACCATCGATTCGACAATTTTTAAGCCGAACCATATTAGATCCCCAAAATTCTTAAGGGATTGGTAATCTATATTTTAGTTAACTGTATATTCCGTTTCCGGCTTTAATGTACCTTCACTTTCATCAAACGATTTTTCAGCTGGTCCAAACCAAATCGGACCGAACCGTCAATAATCTGATTATGAAGAATAATTATCATGCCGCCCAGAATAGATTTATCTATTTTTTCTTCCAATTCAATTTTTAATGAGGTTTTCTGCGCCAACTCATTTATCAACTTTTGCCGTTCACTGTCAGTGATAGGATCGACCGTGATACAAGTAGCCCGGGAGATCCCTTTTGCGGCACGAATCAGCCGATCAAGCTCATCAATTATTTCCGGAAGAAAACCAACCCTTCTTTTCCTGACCAAAACCATAAGAAAATTAAAAAAGCATGTTTCCAGTTTATCGGAAAATACTTTTGTTACCAGATCTTCTTTATCTTGATCGGGGACCTGAGGAGCGGACATAAAATCAAGAAACGTGCTTTCTGCATTCAGATACTCACCCAATGAACCAAATTGATCCCAGGCAGAATCTAAAAGACCCTTTTCGGCCGCAAGGTCGAAAAGAGCTACAGAATATTTTTTTGCAACCTGTTGAGCCAGCATAACTATTACGCCTTCTCGATACCGTCAATAAAACCGCTGATAAGCTGACGTTCTTTTGCTTCATCAAGCTTTTCGTGCAGAATCTTTTCTGCCGCGTTCAGGGTTATATTAACCATATCTTCTTTAAGCTGTACTTTAGCCGAGGCTACATCGCGCTCCAACTGTTCAGTTGTGCGATTAACAATACCCCGGGCCTCTTCTTGCGCGCTTATTTTAATATCAGACGCAAGCTTGTTGGCTTCATTGGCCGCTTCTGCGATTTTTTGTCGACGCTCAGCTTCAATATTCTTAAGCTTATTCTCATACTCAGTCTTCAATGTCTCTGTGGCTTCTTTTTCGCTGTCGATATTTGCGAATTCATCGGCAATCTTCTGACGACGTTCTTCCAAAAGGCCCAATATCGGACCCCAAGCGAATTTCTTCAGAACCCAAAGAGTTATCAGAAAACCTAAAGTATGAGTCAGTAGTTGTTGCCATTCAAGACTTATCATTTTTTCACCGTCTTGTTAAATTGCGGATGCGACCAAAAATTTTTCGATCGTTTCCGTAATGCAATTATTATCCTAATTTGCCCATCGCAATAAAGAATGCGATAAATACATAAATCGTCAAAGCTTCAATAAAAGCCGCACCAATGATCATTGCGGTCTGAATCTGACCAGCCGCTTCAGGCTGACGACCCATTGCTTCCATTGCCGAGCCTACTGCACGACCGATACCATAGGCCGAACCAATCGCGGCAAAACCGAGACCTAACATGGCGCCTAATCCAAAAAATTCCATTCTGTCCTCCGATACGTTTTTTGTTATTCGTTATTCTACTTTTAAATTCCTAATTTAATGCGCATGCTCCTCATGCGGAAGCATCATCAGTATATATATTGTCGAAAGCAATGTAAACACCAGCGCCTGGATCGATGATAGCAGCAACCCGAGGAAATAAAATGGTGTCTGCAATGGTAACCCAACTGGTGAAAACGAGAGGATCGCTACACCCAATCCCACAAACACCGCAATCAAAACATCCTCACCGGTAATATTACCAAAAAGTCGCAGCGACAAACTAAGCGGTTTGGCGAGTTCTCCAATAATATGTAATGGAAACATAATTATTACCATACTCCAGGAGACCACATCAGTAGGCGAACCGGCCAGATGGTGCAGATAACCGCCGATCCCAAGTTTTTTCATACCGGTATATTGGGCATAAAGAAAAACCAGAAGAGCCAGCGAAACAGTTACGTTTAGACTTGTTGATGGTGAATGACCCAGCGGGATCATACCCATCCAGTTCATAATCAATATATAGAAAAAGAGTGTCCCCAAAAATGGAACATACTCTTTTGTATTCTTACCAAGAATCGAATAAAGAAAATTATACATCGACTCAACAGCCATCTCAACGCCGTTCTGGAACGGCCCGGGGATCATTTCACGTTTTTTATAAACAGATGTAGCAATAATACATAATATAAGTGATGCAACCAGCGCAAAAATTATATTGACCCATTCATAGGCAAATCCATGATTATGCGTTATTAACCCAACCACATTTGGAAGATGCGGAGGTCCGCCGCTACTATGCCCGCCGCCATCACCGCCATCATCACCACCGCCGGCACTGGCTACAACAAATGGCATCCATTTAACAATTGCCATACATATCATATGCGAATAATATATCAACATCAGGCAGCCTCCTGCTGGCTATTATGGTTAGGCTCTTTTTTATCCAGACCCAGGAGAACCCGCCCCAGGACCTTTAACAAAATAACCGCCAAGGGCAACGAAAAACCGATCGCCAGATATTCTGTTTGGAAAATCGTGGTAGTTAAAAGAAAATATCCCGCCAAATATAACAGCGGAACTTTTATAAAAAGAAATGCCCCAACGGCCATTTTATCAGGACCTTCGGGACGAATCATCGCACGAACTAATAATGTTAAAAAATATAAATTAATAATCGACCAGACTGTACCGGATACAATAGCCAAAATATTATTAAATGGATAATGCAATGAACCAAGGGTAACTATAAAAAGAACCAGTACAGAAGTGGTTTTTAATGTTCTGCCAATAAAAGATATGTCCATCGAAGTGGTCATTTTTCCTCGGAATCTCGGTTAGCTTCCTTAATAATCTTTATTGTCTCTTTAACTGCCGCTCCAAAACCTATCGCAATAAACAGAATCATCAAATACGGGTCCGTTCCCAACTTCTCATCAAGCCAGTCGCCGATAAAATACCCTATCAACGGCCCGATACCAACCAACATTGGGATTGCACCAAGCAGTCCGATTGCTCTTAAATTCCGTCCTCCATCTTTCGGAGATTTAAACATTCCGGACACGCGTTACTGTCTCCCAAAATTAATTCCCGAAAATAATAATTTATGAGTAAAAGTCAAGCTTCTTTTTATCGATTTTGTTACTTTTTTCACAAGATAATCCTATTATTTTTATACAATAAATACGGTAAATCTGGTTAAATGGTTGACTAGTAACGGATAATAGAAAATATTCGTTTTTTCAAACTGTCGAAAGGTTTTTTTGTTTTTCTGAAAGATGAGGGAATATCACTTTTATTGGCTAATCAATCGTCATTGAACAATTGATTAACTCTTGGTTGGACAATCCAAACACCAATTGGATAAAACCAAATCATGAAAAAAGTAGATATATAATCAGACACTACAACGTCCCGCTTCTTTTCTGCCATAACAAGATTTTTTGAAACAAAGTAATTAATATACATCATCAAATACATTGCAAATAAATGAAAAGGAATGATAAATGGAAATATCGAAAATAAAGAGCCTGGATTCTCCAAGTTGAGTATTATTAGATAAAATATTGAAAATAACACCGCATAGATTGCGCAATATAAAATTGCATACTTAAAAAATACTGATTTTAATCTGATCTCTTCAGAAACTTTTAAATTAATATTGGCCCCCATAGACCATAACCAACCCAAAAATACTACCATCGAAAACACCATAATAATAGAATTAATAGGTAAAATAATAGCTGGATTTCCGACTGCGATCCCTATTACCAAACCTATAAACAATGATAGAAATGGTGCCCCAAATAATAAGATAAATAATCGCCATGCCTTAATTTTCAATAAATACATATTGCCTCCATAAATTATACTGATAGCAAATTTGAAATATCTTTCAGGATCATTCAATGATATAATATTCAATCCCCATCGTCAATATGAATAATGAATATATTTGCTATTT
>JAAERC010000379.1 GCA_024230695.1 Candidatus Zixiibacteriota bacterium | reverse complement strand
CAGCCGCACTTGTCAAAGTCTTCCAATATCTCCTTGAGAATGTTCTTTGATTTTAAAAAACGCAATGCTTCTTTACGTTCTTCTTCGGAAATTTCCGGCTTATCCTGCTGCGGTTCATCGTTAATCAACTCTAAGCGTTTGACTTCCAGCAAATCGATTAAAGTATTGACTTCACGATACAGTTCTTGTTCAGCAGCTTTCAACAGTCTTGATGATGTTTTTACAAAATGGTCCCGGGCGCGGCTGGCATACAAATCAAAACTATCAATGTGAAATAACTTATCCTGCTGGATTTTTATATTCACTTTCATCCGGTCCAGCCCGTGCATGTTCATGCCCAACACCCGGTAGCTGCGATTATCAAACTCAATCAGAAAGCCGCCGTCAATTACCTTTGTTTTCGGACCATGTTCTTGTATGCCAGGTTTGATGTCTTTGTTTTGCGCCCCGCTTATGAGCTTCTGAAAGTCTTTTTTATTATGTGTTTGAAAATAATCATTGATATCCAATCCCTCTGGCAACTGAATGAAACTGACGTCAATCCCCCTGGAGTTCAGCTGTTCTGTAATTTTACTGACGGCCTTTTGTCCCGCAGCGTCGCCATCCAGGCAAAGGATCACTCTTTTGACGCGTTGCTCCTGAAAAAAATGCAGATGATCAGTTGTAAGGCCATTCACCCCATAAATGGCCAACACATTTTGATAACCGGCATCCAGCAGCGTTAATGCATCGATGATGCCTTCGGTTATCAGAACAGTCTCGCAGCAGCCATGTGGCGGAGGACAAAACAGTCCCCGGCGTTCGCCTGGTAAAAACAGGTGCGGATAACGCTTGTTTTTGATTGACCGGCCGTACAGATTAAGGATCTGACCACAGACATCAACTAAAGGAAAAACAACACTATCACCAAAAAACTCCCGTCCGGATTTTGTTAAAAGGCCCATGCTTTGTAACTGTTTTTTGATATCACCAGGTAAAACATCCATCAACGAACCGTTGGCAAAACCCAGCCGTATGGTTTTAAATAATTGAGTCGAACCGATGCCCCGGTCGTGTAAATACAAACGCCCCCGGTTATCCTTGTTAAAAGTCTGCTGGTAAAAATCAAACGTCCGGGTTAACAACTCTACTTGCGAATAAGTCCTGACACTCTGCTGTTTGTGTGGCGCTGAAGCGTCTGCGCCGGAAAGTTTATAAACAGCTTCATGAAAGGATAGTTTATCCATTTTCTGTACAAATTTAATTACATCGCCGCCAGTATCACAGGAAAAACAGATCCATAATTGTCTAACGGGATTAACTGAAAAGGAAGGATTCGTATCTTTATGAAAGGGGCACAAGCCTTTGTACTCTTTGCCGTTTTTGACAAGTTTTATACCACGGCTTTGGACATAAGCGATAAGATCAACGGAACGTTTTACATTATCAATGACGTCCTGGGGAACTATTTTTTCATTCTCCATCTCTTTCTCTCCATGTTTGAAAATTAAATATTGAACTTATTCTTCTGTAATTTAAGCAGCTCATGCTTGCGCAGTGCATGAAACATCATATCTTTCATATGCCGCAGGCTGGCCTGGAACGACATCAAATCAACTGTTGCTTTACCGCTGCGGAATATTGTTTCCAGTTTCAGCACGCCGTCACCGATTAGCACAAATTCAGCGCACGGATTTTTATCCCGTTGTGTCACTTCAACTTCTTTCAGTCTGCCGCCTTCGGAGAGAATGTAAGACGCACAGTATAAATCGCTGGTCTTGATCTCCATTTTTTTTCTCCTGTTTTTAAATTCGGTTGACTTTTATTGTTAATTTTGCTATATTTATAAACGCAGAAAGGGGCGTACCTGTCAAATGACAGATACAATAATGCCCCCTCACTGCTTTTGCGAACTACCAGCAGCCTGTCGACCAAAACTGATTGCTGGTAGTTTTTTATTATAGGCAATGTAACTTATAATTACATTATATGTCAATAATATATAACATTATACTTAAAAAGTCAAGTGTTTTTTCAAAAAAAAAAGCTCACTTAAAATGTGAGCTTTTTTATAAGTTCTGTTCTCTTATCTGCTAAAACTCTCATGAGAGTTTATCGCCTGTAAAATGTCTTTAGTTAATTGACGATTTTTAAGGCTAAAGCTATCAGCCTTTTTAATCATATCAAAGAGTTCTTTATCTCCGATCGCTGTTTCGTCGGCCTTGCCAAATAAAATATAGTCAGCTGTGACATTAAATATCCGAGTAAGTTTTATTAATCCTTTTACAGTTGGATTCGCCTTATCTGATTCATAATTTGCAATTAAAGTTCTATTTATGCCTGTAATTTCTGCTAATTTTCTTTGGCTCAGGCCCCGATCTGTCCGCAATTCTTTTATTCTCTGTCCTATACTCATCATACTCTAAATATAATAATCTAATCATTTAAAAACAAGTACATAATCAAAAAAAATCTATTCAATTCCAAATCGAGTAACCAATTTAAAAAAACATTCATCTCCAAATTTTTCTCTTCGGAAAAACCACCTAACATAATCCACGCAACAAAGCAGCTAAAACAATAAAATCCAGCAACCAATCGCTAAAAAACTTCGAGCTGAATCCCCATTACAAAATGAACTAGGGGACGGCGATAAAACGGCGGATAGGTAGTGGAACGGTGCCTACCTTACTTAGCCGCCAAACGATATGAAATGGGTATATCTTAATTGATAAATATTCGGCTACTTATCAAATACTTGATAGGTTGTTGTTAGATGTCTTAATTTTATTTTTATTAGTTTGTTTAACTTTTCATCGTAACTGTAAAAAGTATCAGATATTTTATAAACTGCTTCTAAAGCGTTATTATTACTGTAAAAATATTTTACTTCTACATTATCGTCGATAATGATTAATGAATTCCCAGAAATTGATTTTACAATATTCAGGTATTCATCAACTCTAATCACTAACTCACTTTCATAATTAGATTGATTAATTTTATAACAACATTTAATATCCTTAGATACATCACTTAATATGAAAAATATATTATCCATATCAGCGTATATATCTGATATGGCATTATCTAATGAATTTTCGATTTCAATTTTTCTTATAATTGAACCATCAGCATTATTTATTAAGAATAAACTATTGAGAGATTTATCAAAATTTTCTTCGCTTAAATATTTTATACCTAACTTCGAATTAATAGGTTTATATGAATATGGCCCGATTTCTAATTTATTAATCTTCTCATCATTTACGATTAAAATATTTAATTCACCTTCATCTTCATAAGAATGCCATAAAAATGTTTTGTTATCACAAACTTGTTGAAACCATATAAAACCAGTTTGATTATAAATAACTTTGTTATTCGAAACAATCTTAAATGACATGCTCTCGATATTATTAATCGATATAACTTGTGCATTAACGACTTTATAAGCTAATAATAAACATAAAATCAGATATCTATACATACATTCTCCCGATTAAGGTTATGGATTATTCCTATTATAGGTTCGACTCCATATAATTTGTCTCTGTTGTGCTTGCTGTCTAACTTGTTGTTTTGTTGGAGCATTTATTAATCCTGAATTAGCTGTTCGAGGATTTACTGGATTGCCTTTAACTCGAATTTCATAGTGTAGGTGAGGTCCAGCACTTCTCCCAGTGTTTCCAACTTGTCCAATTGTTTCTCCTCTTTTTACACTTTGACCTTGTTTTGCTTCCATTGTTGATAAATGAAAGAATGAATGTTTTTCATTTATAGCATCAATAGTTCTAATGTGAATTCTGTTACCTGCACCATTTCCATCATCTTTTGACTTTACTGCTATCACCTTGCCATTCGCAGGTGCCTTTACAGGAGTTGTTTCGTTGCCACGAAGATCAATTCCTTTATGCATCGATTCTTTTCCTGTTACAGGATGTTTTCGTGTACCAAATTCAGAAGTTACAATAGGATTATCTACTGGTGAGATTCTTTGCTGATTGTCATCTATTTGCCTCTGTAAGAGTTTTTGTTCTTCTTGTTTTGCATATAAATGTCCCGCTCTATCGTCAATCATTCCATCTGGATCTATCCTATTCAATGGATTATTATGACAATAATGATAAGAAGTCATATCAGGAGCTAAGTCTGCCAACGGATCCGGTGTTAAAAACCTCCCAATCCCCGGATCATAATACCTCCTGCCAAAATAATGCAACCCAATCCCGCCATCAAACTCCTTCCCGGAAAACTGGTACCCTGTCTCATCCCCCACAGCAACAGTCGTCTCGCCATAAGGAAGATAATCACGCTCCATACTCGAATTGCTCACCTCTCGGGTGCTGCCGATTTGATCCTGATAAAAGAACTTATAACCTTCGGTAAAATGATCTGAAATAAATATCGAAGGCGCCGCCGACACAATGACAGCACGGCCACTATAACGCGGCACATATTTTTCCACTACACTACCCTGTGCCGCGCCTTTTACGCCGATAATGGCCCAGGAATCGCGGAAGCCAACATCCCGACAGTGTGCGCTGCCAATGCTTTCAAGCGCTAACTTTGCGCTTTCGGTCATATTGCTGCTGCCATCATCTTTGACTGCTGCCAAAACAATGCGGCCATTGGGCAAGCCATTAATGAAAGTTGCCATAGCATCTGCGTTCGCAGTATTGGCATGCGTATCATAATTATTTTCGTTTAAAACAACGCCAGTTTCTTCATCAATTACAACAACATCATGCCCCCGTCCAAAAACGCCTTCTGCCTGGCCATTAACCTTAAAATAAACATAATTGCCATCATCAAATCCGGCAGACTCTACTTCACAATCAACTTTAAATACCTGGGCTGTTGCCGGGCCGCTGCCATTAGCCACCATTTTTTCCGGAAGCGTGCCTGGCAAAGCGCCTTTTGCGCCAATAGAGGCATGGGAATCACGATAGCCCACATCCCGGCATAAGAGGCTGCCCAGGCTTTCCAAAGCCTGGTAGGCATTTTCATTCATGCGGTAACTGCCTTCATCAGTGATGCCAACCAGCACAATACGTCCCTGGGGTACGTCATTAATATAATTTGCCATAGCATCAGCAGCATTCGCATCGCCATGTGTATCATATCGCTGATTATCCAGATATAAGCCGGTATTTTCATCAATAACAACCAAATTATATCCGCGCCAGCCAATCGCCCTGTTTGTGCCGTCGATGGACAGGATCACATAACAGGTGCCATTATACAAACCATATGATTCCGCCCGCAGCGTCGCCGGCGCCCGTGTCGGATAATTATAGGTCTGTAAAGTGGCAACCATCCGGTTCCCGGCATACACATATTCGGCTTCCAAAAAATTATGCGACGAATATTCAGCCAATATTTGCGGACCGCTGGTCACATAATATTTAGTCTCCCCAAATTCGGTTTTTCGAATCCGCTGTTTATAAGCGTCGTACGAATAAGTATTATCACCATACTTTTTCATATTGCTGAACAGGTCATATTCAAGCGCTGTAGAATTGATGGTTTTAATACGGCCAATATAATCATAGGTAAAAACCCGGGCCCCATCCTTATGCATCCGGTTATTTTTTTCATTATATTCCGGTAACTTGCCAGTGAAACTGGTGATATTTCCATTATCATCATACTGATAGGCCTGGCTCACAGTTCCATTATTAAAAGAAGTTAACCTGTTTAAATCATCATAGCCATAATTAGCAGTAATTACCGGGCTTCCGGGAGCGTTATCGTGTTGATATCTTTGGCTCGTAATTTTGCCTGCATTATCAAAAGTTAAATTTTCCAGTTTGAACAGGGTGTTGTTGCTGCCATCTTTATATTCCCGGCTGGTCAGCCAGCCCCGATCCGCATCAAATGCATTATTTTCAGTCACGCCGTCAGCAAAGGTCACTGTGGCTGCCCGGCCATAAGCGTCATAGTCAAATTCCGCAACAGGATCAACCGAATATGTCACGATCAGCCTGGGGCAATAAGACGGGTTTCCGGTATAATCGGAACTAAAGAATGTAGTTAACACCTGTTTGCCCATATCCGCGGCTGACTCCGGAACCTTCACCCCATTCTTTGATCATCTGGTGCGCTTCAATCGTAAAGGTATTGGTGGCTCCTTATAAAATTTTTTGTATAAAAAAGATCCATCCTCTAAAAAAAAAATCAAACATTTATATTAAAAAATAACTTGATTATTTATTCAAATTATTCT
>JAAERC010000378.1 GCA_024230695.1 Candidatus Zixiibacteriota bacterium | reverse complement strand
TCAGTCAGTCTTTAACCTATTTAATATATCAAAAAAATCCTGGTATTCACAAGCTTTAATATTCTTTGAATGACAATATTCCAAAAGGTCGCCTCGGGCAAATATTATATCGGAATGCTCCAAAGCGCAGATATCCGAGAGACCGTCGCCGATAAATATTATTTCCCAATTTTCTTTGTTTTTACCAACAATTTCAGTTATACGGGCACCTTTACAGCAACCACACCGTTTACAGTCTCCATTGTTATACGGAAATTCAATCTTATAGCTTTTATCTTTAATTGTGACCTTGTTTGTATAGTATTTGATTTCCTCAAGTTCATATTTATTCAGTATATGTTTTACGTAGATATCGCTCCCATCGGAGAGAATATAAAATGGAATTTTTGATAATTTGGCATAACTATATAATTCTACGGCACCTTTTCTTAATTTGAATTTCTCGAGGAAGTCATAAATTTCTTTTTCGGTGGCATTCATAAGCGAGGCCTCGGCGGTCATTGATTCACGAGTTGAAATAAATCCTTTTTTCCACTTCTCAACATATTTCAGATTTTCGCCATTAGAAAAGTGAGTGTAGAGCTTGTGGCCAACATCCTTTTCGCAGAAAGTACCGTCAAAATCGGAGAAAATAATTCTATTCTTCATTGTCAGAATTTTCAGCAATTTTACTTTTTAATATAGACTCAGCAAACCGGATATCTTCTCGATATGGCAATATTGCGTCATGATAGGCTCTCGATGTGCCAAATTCTGATTCCAGCGCGATTTGATAAAGCCGTCGTTTAATATAATTTTTATTAACATCAAACTGCTTTTTGTCATCATTTTGCGCTATTTTGCATATTCGATCAATAGCATTTATATATGTGTCGTCAAATTTTTGCAGGGCAATTAGTTGTTTTGTTAGACCGGCGATCCCAGCGATTGTTGAGTGGAATTCAAAATTGTTATTTTGCAAATAAACATTAAACTCATTCATCAAATCTGTGTCAGAATCGGTAAAGGGGGCATATTGGACAATTCGTTTCTTATTATTGATTGCAAACTCACGCAATAGCGACGAGTTTTCAAGTTGGTTTGTAAATGGTTTTCGGCCCTCAAACAGAAAATAATAATCGGGTGGGATACCCGAGGCACTATCAATAACCTCTGCTTCGGGGTCGTTTAAAAATATTTCACCTTCAAAATAATATCTGGAGGTGGTCAATCGCAATCCGGAACCATCACCCAGCCCGGAAAATTCTTGTACCAATCCTTTGCCGAAAGTAGTATCGCCAACCAAAATCGCTCGATTGGCATATTTGAGTGCGCCGGCTAGAATTTCCGCGGCCGAGGCAGAATTACGATCAACAATCAACGCAATTGGCAAATTATTTGTAATATCTGAGCCTGTAGAATAATATTTTTCTTCGCGCCAAATAGAACGTCCTCGAATACCGACTATCAGATGATCTGCATCGAGAAACATATTTGCCGTGCGGTGCGCCTCGCGAAGCAAACCGCCCGGGTTTCCTCTGAGGTCAATTATCAATTGTTCGATTGCGTCAGGATTATTAAGATATAACGAATCAAGAACATCGCGTAATTCTCGAGATACACCCATTTCAAAATCGGAGATTCTAATATATAATGAATTGTTTTCTGTTATTCCGGCGTATGGAATATGAATCAATGGCAGCAGCCTGCGAATCAGGTTAAATTTAAGCGTATCGGCCATTTGGTTTCTTACTATGGTCAGCTCCAATGGAGAATCTTCAGGACCGCGTAAGAGAAAAGTGGATTGATAGGCTGATAATCCTCTTAGCTCAGTACTATCGGATTTGATAATAATATCGCCGGTTTGAATTCCAATTTGCCCGGCTGGTCCGTCATCACGAACCGTCATAATCATCAAACCATAATTGTGCCCAACAACCGAGATACCGATCCCGCCATATGATCCGGTAAACTCTTCGTGAACACGATCCAACTCGCGCGGCTCAAGTAGACCAGAATAACGATCAAGTTCATTTAGAACCGCCGATTGGGCGCTGTTTATCAGATTGCCGCTGTTGTACAACTCAGGATGCATGATACTGATAAGCTCAAGCGTATTGGTCAGTTGGAGTGGTAGATAGAGACTTTTATCTGAGAGTAAAAATATTCCGGCACCGCTAGTGAGAAGAATCAGAGTTAAAAACAGTCCGACACCCCAGATCAAAGTACGATGTCCCTCTCTCGGGTAAGTTTGATTTAGTCTATTTTCAGTTTCCGGTTGAGACAATCTTTGACCTCATCAAATATTTTATCAATCGATTTTTTGCCGTTAAGCAGAACGACTCTTTTTTTATTCAGGCGGGATATTTCTTTGAAACCATTTCTAACTCTATTGAAAAAGGCCTTTGATTCTGATTCCAGGCGGTCGGCCACTTTATTCATTTTTTTCATTCGTCTTATTGATGTCGGATAATCGATATCAACAATGAATGTGAAATCAGGTTTGTATTTTCCCACCGCAAGACGATTCATCTTGTCGATGACTTTTGTATCAAGACCCCGGCCAAAACCCTGATAAGCAGTGGTCGAATCATAGAAACGGTC
>JAAERC010000377.1 GCA_024230695.1 Candidatus Zixiibacteriota bacterium | reverse complement strand
TATTTTCTTGATCTTTCTTAATTTTTATAATTACTTTTATGCCATATCAATTTTATGGGCGATCTTTTGGGGCTTCATCTGCAGTAATATATCCATCATTATTTTTATCAAAACGGCTAAAATGTTGAGAAGGCCCTCTAAACTCTGATCTTGATACTTTACCATCTCCATTTTTATCTGCCCGCGTCATAAATCTATTCTTTCTATGTGATGATTCGTAATCGTTTTGTAATTCTTGACGGCTTCTCTCTTCTCTAACTTGAGACCTGTTTGTACTTTTAGAATAAGTACTTATATCTTCTTTTGATGTACCTGTTGCCAAATGAACCGATCCACCTCTTGCGCATCGTACATAATTATCCACTCGGATCATGTCTCCCTGTGGGCCTCTTGACATTGGTTTGCCAGTTTTAGGATCACTTCGTTGTGAACCTGAACCGTGAACATCCATTATGCTACCATGCATTTTTCCCATAGCTGTTCCAAAAGCAATATAAACAGCATTTTTTTCAGGAGTTGGACCGTCTAAATGCGTAGTAGAACTCCAATAATATGGATAATCTTTTTTCCCAGCTTCATTTAAAATAGATGATGTTTTAAATACCGGATCTACGGCAGGTGAACCCGTTGTGTCTGGTGAGCGAGAATAGTCCACAATACTTTGTAATTCTTTTGCATTGGGTAAGCGCCAATCATCATGCCCGCCTAACTCTAAGTTTTCAGCATATTTCAGAGCATCTTTCCAGTTCATGCCCTTAATACTATCGGATTGTTGCCACATTAAACCGGTTGCGGAATCCATAATTGTTCCATTACCATTGTCGACAAAATTGTTTTTACCATAGGCGGTATTTCCTCGTACGAATCTAAAATACATCTTGTTGGGTTTGCGGGTACGAGGGTTATATTTTGGATATCCCTTGATACGTCCATCAACAAAATTAACGCCGAAAACTGTTTCGTCGTTCTTCATTGTTTTTCCAACATATTCAGTGCTACTCCAGGTCTGAGCATCAATTTCTCGTTCACCTATTTTGGAATTCCCAAGCGGCTGGTTAAAATATTTTGTATCAATAAAAGGGTTTATCGCTTTTTGACCTTTTACACTTCCGGTAAATTGAATAAGAGAGTAGAGTTCTTTAATAGAAGGTATACGCCAATCGGAATAACCACCAAGACTGATACCTTCAGCCTTTTGAAAAGCTTCTTCGTATGTTAATTTTTGACCCATTACCTTCTGCCACATCAGACCGGTTATATTGTCTGTGATGGTCCCGTTGTTATTATCAATATAGGATGGCTGGTTAGTTAAATAATGTGCATCTTGGCCAAAATAACTGCTTCCATCAGTAGGCATTACAATGCCCTTACCATCGTCGTAAAACTTCTTCTGACCGGTATCAACAATATGATAACCATCTGTATTTTTAGAAATATTTGACACCGAACTGCTTT
>JAAERC010000376.1 GCA_024230695.1 Candidatus Zixiibacteriota bacterium | reverse complement strand
TGTTCGCCGGTATCAGGCTGAGAGATCAGTAGATTGTCAACATCGACACCAAGTGCTTTAGCATAAGTGGCATCAAGAGCATGTTCAGCATCGATAAAAGCGGCGATCCCGCCAAGTTTCTGGGCTTCGGCAATAAAATGCAGGGCCAATGTTGTTTTGCCGGAACTTTCCGGTCCATAAATCTCGGTCACTCGTCCGCGAGGCATCCCGCCAACACCGAGAGCATAGTCAAGCGTTAGCGAACCGGTCGGGATAACATCAATCGGAACCACGCGATCATCGCCAAGACGCATAATAGAACCTTTTCCGAACGATTTTTCGATCTGCATCAAAGCCGAATCGAGAGCTTTTTTTCTATCCGGAGTTCCTACCACTGCCCTTACCTCATCTTTAACCATTTTCATCTTTTTCATTGTTCATTTTTCTTTCTATATGTAATTTTTCTTTTTTTCCAAATTATTCAGTCAATTTAACGCTTTATAAGTGTTAGCGGTATCACATTCTTCATTTTTTTTTAATTTCTTCAATTTTTTATTTCCTTTTATTCAATTCTTAGTTTGCTTAATGCCATAATAAGGCCGGGGACTGACAAGTAGTGTCAGTAAAAATTGAGTGAAATTAGGATTACTCATAAAAATCGCTATAACTTTTTCTGTAGTATAACATTACGACGAAAATGGCTTCGTTTTGCATATAAAAAGTTTTTGGACTATAGGCTTCATTGCACTAACAAATTTCTATTTTTCTATTTTTCTATTTTTACATCATAATTAAAATGTAAGGCATGAAACAACAGTTGGTTGGTGGTGAAATTGTTGGAAATCTAAAAATGCCCATCACACCATCATCTCCTGCACTATTAAACAGATAATTCTTGACAATTTAACAAATCAGCCTAAATTACGAATAGTAGATTTTTAAACCGATTGAGTTGTAATCACTTTGGTCATATCGTTATACTATTTTAAACGTTTGCAAAAATATGATCGTCATATTAAAAAAATCAATTAATATGTATGAAATCATCAGAACGGGAGAAGGCTGATTATGAGTAAGATATCTCTGGCTACTGGGTTTTTGTTTTTACTTATTATCGCTGTAAGTTGGATTGATTCACCAAATCTGGAATTTAAGAAAAAGTTTACATCACAGGAAATAACAAAATTATTAAAGAACAATGGGCTAATCCGACGCGGTAAGAATATGGATGCATTTCAACAGTTCCCAAGTGATTGGTCATATATGCAAAGGGCCTATCCCTTTGAACGGATTTCGAAAGAAAAGCAGGAAATTGCTCTCAAACATGCAAAAAACCTAAACAAAAGCAAAGAACGAGCTGGGGAAGTCTGGGAACTTGCTGGTCCAACCAATATTCCGGGACGAATTACTGATATCGCGGTAGACACTTCCGGCTCTCCATATATTATTTACGCTGCATCTGCCGGAGGGGGTGTCTTTAAATCAACCGATTATGGCGTTAACTGGACCCCCATATTTGACGATGTTGGCATGTTAGCCATCGGCTCAATAGCAATCAATCCGCAAAACACCGACATAATATATGTCGGTACCGGCGAGGCAAATGGTTCGGTAAGTAGCTATGAGGGTAATGGAATATATAAAACAATAGACGCCGGTTTAACATGGAATTATAGTGGATTACCGGAAAGTTACCATATTGGTCGGATAGTTGTTGACCCACTTAGACCAGATACAGTTTATGCTGCGGTCAGCGGTATTCATATGGGAGGTGCAAATCCTGAGCGAGGTCTTTATCGCTCGATTGATGCTGGAGCAACCTGGCAACAAAAATTGTACGTTTCAGATTCAACAAGCTGTATTGATGTCGCTCTGCATCCATCAACCGGAACTGTTTTTGCCGCTATGTGGGAAAAGGTTCGTATTCGAGGAGATTATATCAGATGGGGCGGGACCACCAGTGGTTTATGGAGATCATCTGATAATGGTGATACATGGATGGACCTTTCAGGCGTGGGCGGATATGTACCTCACTCCGATCATGTCGGTAGAATCGGTGTAACCGTTGACCCAAATTCCAATACCGTATATTCATCAATTTTGAATACAAATACTAATGAACTACAAGCTATCTTAAAAAGTGGCAACCTTGGATCTATCTGGATGCAAACGAATATTTCATCTATAGCCAGCTTGATTAGTTCATTTGGATGGTATTTTGGGCAGATCAGAGTAGCTCCCGGCAATCCTGAAATTGTCTATTTTTTAGATATTCATTTATTTATGAGTAACGATGGCGGCGCAGCATATTTCCCAACCGAGGATAATATTCATGTCGATCATCATGCCTTGGCACTGATTCCAAATCAATCTGAGCCCGGATATTATCATGCCTTTGAGGGCTGCGATGGCGGTGTTAATTACCGAAATAAACAAACCAGTGCATGGACGACGGGAAATATGGCAAACACTCAATTTTATGCCATAAGAATTGATCCTTCCAATCCAGATCGTATCTATGGAGGCACCCAGGATAACGGCACTATGAGAACACCAGACGGCGGCTTAGATAATTGGGATCACATTCTGGGGGGCGATGGATTCTATGTTTTAATTGATCCCAACGATCCAGATATCATTTGGGCGGAATATCAATATGGAATGTTATTTAAATCAACAAATGGCGGCCTTAATTGGGCCCAATACGCTGGTGGCGATCCGTGGGATAGACACAATTGGAATACGCCGATTGCCATGGATCCGCAGACCAGTACAACTATCTATTACGGCTCAAATAATATGTTTAGATATACGGCCGAAACACATTGGGGCCAAATAAGCGGCGATTTAACCAATGGGCCATACGAAAATACAAATTATCATACATTTGGGACAATCTCGACCATTGACGTGGCCCACAATAATACTGATATAATTTATGTTGGCACCGATGACGGCAATGTATGGGTAACTCAAAATGGCGGCATCGACTGGACTCAAATCAATACCGGACTTCCCGAACGTTATATAACGCGAGTGACAGTTGATCCTCGAGATGATGCAACGGTATTTGTTTCCTTATCTGGTTATGGTTCGGGTGAGAAGATCCCACATCTTTTCCGCTCAACAAATTTTGGCGCCGATTGGGAAAGTATTGCCGGAGACATGCCCGATGCACCAATTAATGACGTGATACCTGACCCACATCCTTTAGCACCAAACACAATCTGGATAGCCACCGACTTTGGTGTTTATGAAACTATAGATATGGGTCAAACCTGGGTATTGCTTGGTGATGGAATGCCAATAGTGTCTGTTCATGATATTGATTTCCATCCTCGCACACGAACTCTGGCGGCAGGAACGCATGGTCGTTCAATTTATAAAACTATCATGGAATGCCCCGATGTTGTTGATTCTGATGGAGACGGAATTATGGATGCTTGCGATAATTGTCCAGATATTGAAAATCCCGATCTGGAGGACGCTGATC
>JAAERC010000375.1 GCA_024230695.1 Candidatus Zixiibacteriota bacterium | reverse complement strand
GAAAGCCTCCGGGCTGTATAAGCGGATATACCGCGCACGGGGAGAGGACGAACTGTTTATCAAAGATCATAAGCTGTATCTGAAATCCGACCGCACCTCATGTCATAAATTCGCGGCGAATCAGCACAGACTGTTCCCACACTCGGCGGCTTATGTTTTTATTCATACGCTGAAAACAGAAATCCTCGGAGCGACATCCTTCTCGAACGCGACTTTCGAGACGATCCGACTGCGTTTATTAAAGGTCGGAGCGAGAGTTCGGGAACTGAAAACCCGCATTAAAATCGAACTGCCCTCATCGTTTCCGCTAAAGAATATCGTAATACGGAGTTTTCAGATATTCGGCCTCCTGCGGTCTCCGGGATAAAAAGACAGCCTGCTGAAAAAAGACAATATCCAGTACTGTGACGACTGGCAGGACCGGTGCGCTCTGACGTCGCAAAAACGTCTGTGCCGCTCTGAACATTATGAGAAAAAATCAGCGATACCGACAGGAAGTGCCGGGCGCTCTCCCGATAACCACCGCAGAGTTGAGATCAGTTAGATTTTTTAACGGCAGCGGGTTGAAAATTGATCTCATAATGTGTTTATGAATAATTCAGGCTAACTGAAATTATAGTCTTGAAAAATTCAGTAAAATTCATTCAACTATAAGCCGAACACGGAGAATATTCAAATGAAATATAATTCAACATTAGAATCCCAAATAAACGGATCATTTTCATCACGTTATTTATTGGAGCTATTCCGAAATTCCGGATATTTCGCAATAGTAAACATACTGTTGGAGTCATTGGCAGAAGGACCTGTTGATTATTTGAAAGAGCCGGACATATATGCCATTACTTGCGCTGTATTGATTCAGGCATATTGGCTTACAAAATGGAGTTTATCCGAAAATAAAAATAAATTTTCAGGTAATTTGATAGGGCCCGCTATATATACTTTTATTGAAGTGGCAATTGAAGGTTTTAGGTTTTTTCAGGCACCGCATCATCTGGCTTACTGGATTTTTTCAATATTAATCGGATGGATGCAATATTTGTGTGTTAATCAAAGGTTTGAAGTGATTAAAACGACTG
>JAAERC010000374.1 GCA_024230695.1 Candidatus Zixiibacteriota bacterium | reverse complement strand
GTTGAAATATAGAGAGAATAATAAGTTTTTAACTAATATTTTGGAGGATTTGAAGGCGTGAAACAGTCATTATTTGTAACGCTAAACACATTGATTTCCTTTGCGATCAGTTATGTCGTTTGGGGAGTAATTCTAGCCGGACAGCCAAGTGGAACAATCGCACATTCGGTTTATCTTGGTGGCCCGTTGGTTGTCGTCCTGCTGACAATATTTTTGATGCTTCTGGCTTTTGTTGGTGAAAGATTTATCTCATTATACAAAGTCGCCAAAGGCAACAGCTCTGTTCAGGTTTTCTTTAAAAAGCTCATTATGCTTCTTAATTCTGACGATTTTGATGGTGCTTTGGCCGCCTGTGATAAACAGCGTGGAACCACCGCCAACGTCCTGAGAGCTGGTATTGAAAGATTCCGTACGGTTAAAGACGATGGTTCAATTGAAGCTGAAAAAAAGATCACTCTGACCCATGACGCTATCGAAGAAGCCAATGCTCTTGAAGGTCCATTACTGGAAAGAAACCTGATCGCTCTTTCAACAATTGCATCGATTGCAACGATGACCGGTCTTTTGGGAACCACGATCGGTATGATCCGTGCTTTTGCCGCGACTGGTAATGTTGAGGGTGGTGTTATTGACGCCCAGGCATTGGCCGTTGGTATTTCAGAAGCGCTGGTTAATACGGCTGGTGGTTTGCTCTCTGGTATTTTGGGTATCTTCTTCTATAACTTCTTTGTTAATAAAGTTGATGCTTTTAACTATACCACTGATGAAGCAACTTTTGAAGTTATTCAGCTCTTTAAGGAGAAAGTGGGTAAGTAATTTATGGCTATTAAGAAAAAACGGCGGGTTGGTATTGTTATCGACATGACGCCGATGGTGGATATCGTCATTTTGCTTCTGATTTTCTATATGACGACCACCAGTTTTAAGCCGCCTGAGGCAAAAGCCGTAACATTACCACAATCTCATTCCATGATTGAGTTGCCGGATAAAGATATTATTAATATCACGGTGACTGCAGAAGATTCGATATTTGTTGATTTTATTCAGAAGGAAATGGTCATGCATGAGGGACGCGAAATGATGACATCGGTCCGCAAATATGCTGAAGCCGACATTTACAATGTGTCGTCTATGATCAACCGCGCTCGTGCGGTTAACCTTCGAGCATTGATTGTTATCAAAGCCGATAAAGATGCCAGTTTTGGTGTGATGGATAAGATCATGAAATCGATGAGTGAAAACAGTCTGACTCGTTTCCTTATTATCACTGATAATGAAACCGAGGATAATGAGAAAGAAGGTTCCTGATGACCGTGAAAGGAGTGCAATAGATGGGTGGCGGAGCAGTAGCCCAAACGAAGTCTGAAAAAGGCAAAGGCGGTCGAAGGAAAAAACGTCGGATAGCAATCTTAATTGATATGACTCCGATGGTTGATATTGTTATGTTGCTTTTAATCTTTTATATGGTAACGACAGTATTTTCGATGCCGCAGGCGATGGAGATCAACTTACCGCCGGAAGACGAACAAGTAGATGTCGAAGTCGGTGAGTGTCGTCTTTTACAGGTCAGAGTTGATGGTGAAAATAGATTCTTCTGGAATATATGTAACCCGGCAGATAGTTTGCCACAACTGATCCCATCAACAACTGTTGTTGATGACACAACCGGGTATAGAGTTGATTCTGATTCTTTGAGAATGCTTTTGGTTAGTATGAATCGTAATATTGAAAAACTTAATACACTGGTGTTGATTCATCGTAATGCCAAATATAATGCGATGGTTGATATTCTTGATGAAATCGATCTTCTGGAGCGTTCATGGAACGCGGCCACGGCAGAACAGCTGGGTATTGAGCCGGAGGATTTACTAAAGCCTGAATATAAAGATCAGAAATTTTCCTATCGCTATGCTATGGGCGAATGGGAAGACCGTGATGACCGGATTGTTGAGGCCGCACTGGCCGCATCATCGGCATCCATGGTAGGAGGTGAAGCCGATGGCGAAATTAACTAATGCCATGTATGGCGGGTATGGTGCTTTTGAGTTAAAGTCACAATATCGCCGTAATATGTTAACCGGTACTTTGATGTCGGCTGGGCTGGTAGTAGTTATAGTTTTTAGTATCTGGATTTATAAGGTTATAACCGCTGTTGAAACAGTATATATGCAACCAACAGTTATTAAAACAATTGCTGATTTGGGTCCTCCTCCAACCGTGTCAAAAGCCAAACCTCGTGTTGAAATAGCCGCCCCAAATGCGGCTAAACCAAAGGTCGGTATTCCAAAACCGGTGGCCGATGACGAAGTTATCGACGATGATGTAATGATCGCATCGCGTGACGATTTGGCTGAAATTGTTGCTCCAGATATAAACGAAACGATGATGGATGCCGGATCAGAGATAATTGTTGATATCGAAGATTATATGCCGGGCGCCAATGAATTTGTCCCGGTAGAGATTCCCGCTGAGATGATTTATGAACATGCGCCGGAATATCCTCGTCTCGCGCAAACAGCTGGTATGGAGGCTGTGGTGTGGGTCAAGGCGCTGGTTGATAAAAATGGTAACGTTCGTGACGCTATGGTATTGAAGTCATCCGGTTCCAAAGCTGGCTTTGATGAAGCCGCGGTGAAAGCCGCTTTTAAATGCCGTTTTAAACCGGCTATCCAGAATGGCCGTCCAGTGGCTGTTTGGGTATCATACCAGGTTGAATTTGTTCAGATTGATGGCTAATTTTAGCCATAAGTAGTTTAATTATTGTGGTACTATCTTTTCAAGTAAGGTAGTACCACAGAAAACCCCACTTCCGCCCAAACCTCGCTTTTTAGAATCCGCCAATTGTTTTTGGTACTAAAATTGGATATAAATCCAACCCCGCTTCTGATATTATCCGCTTTTACCGCCCCAACCTTTCGAGGGGAGGTGAGAAAAT
>JAAERC010000373.1 GCA_024230695.1 Candidatus Zixiibacteriota bacterium | reverse complement strand
TTGATAATATTATTAGGATTCAGGATCTTCTCTGCAAGATTACGAGCCATGAGTAAAATAATTGATTATATGCTCTTAATAAATATTCTAATTCCATTTACAACCGGATATCTGGCCATGCATCCCAACCTCAATCCGTTCTCATGGAATACAGTTATGTTGATTCACCTCTTGAGTGCCGAATTATTATTTGTTTTGATTCCCTTCACCAAACTGGCTCACATCGTGTTATTCGCTTTTGACAGAATATCCGGAATTCACTGGCAGCTTCGCCCCGGAGCCGGTGCCCAGGTTGCCGAAACGCTTTATGGCAAGGAGGCCAAGGTATGAAATACGGAATTCTTGTCGATACAACTAAATGCACATCATGCGAAAACTGCGTGATGGCTTGTGCCGAGGAACATAACATAGATCCACAAAAAGCAATCAAAGAAAAAGTTATCAATAAGGATGGATTATCGGCATATCGATTATCCGATATCACCACTATCAGCGAAGGTCATTTTGCCCGAAAAAGCTGTATGCATTGTCTTGAACCAAGTTGCGTTTCGGCCTGTCTGGTCGGCGGCCTAACAAAAACTCCTGAGGGGCCGGTGATCTATGATCCGGACAAATGTATTGGATGCCGCTATTGTATGATAGCCTGTCCATTTCACATTCCAAGATATGAATGGGACAAAACCTCACCTCTGATGATTAAATGTGACATGTGTTTCGAACGAATCAACCAAGGGGAAATACCGGCCTGTGTTAATGCCTGTCCCAACGGAGCACTTAAATTCGGCGAGCGTAAAGAACTTTTGCGTGAAGCTCATGCCCTAATAGAAAAACAACCTGATCTGTATCTGAATCATATCTGGGGTGAAGATGAGTTTGGCGGGACATCAGTCATATATGTCTCTGATGTTGAATTATCGAAACTGGGCTGGCCGGAAGTAACCCCACAATCAATACCGTCATTAACTGAACCATTGGTTCATGCCACACCATTCATCGGTTTGACCGTTGCGGCCGGATTATTGGGCATTAATTGGACAATTAAAAGACGGATGAAACTGGCCGCTGAGAACAGTCCTGAGAAACTGAACTCGGATAAGAAGGAGCAATCAAATGATTAACAACCGGGCTCGAATAGTTAAAGATATATTATGGGTATTTGCCCTGTCCGGTTTGGTGGCGGCAATTTTCCGTCTGTTTTTCGGACTTGGTTCAACCACTAATTTGACCGATGGTGTCCCCTGGGGATTATGGAAAGTATTTAACA
This sequence comes from Candidatus Zixiibacteriota bacterium, assembly GCA_024230695.1. Next base: position 592 of record JAAERC010000373.1, on the reverse strand, counting down.
TGATAGCCGGAGTGGCTTTATCAACCAGTGGTTTCACAATTGGATTCCTCGTTTATGTCCTAAATATGAAACGATTCAAACCATATGTTAAACCTGCCATTCTAATTGCTTTTCTGGGTTATGGATGCTCCTGTCTTGCTCTTCTTTTTGATATTGGCCTACCATTCAGGTTCTGGCATCCAATATTTATGTGGAATATAAATTCATTTCTCTTTGAGGTATTCTGGTGTGTTATGTTGTATTTCACAGTCACATCAATTGAACTGGCACCAACTATTCTTGAAGGTCTTAATATGGAAAAACTGACCAAATGGTTTCATGGAATTGCATTTGTTGCTGTCATTATAGGCATTTCATTATCCTCGCTGCATCATTCATCACTGGGATCTCTTTTTCTTGTTTCACCGCAACGACTGCATGCATTATGGTACACGCCGCGGTTACCATTATTTTATATTATTTCGGCAATGGCCGGGGGGCTTTTCTTTATTGTCTTCGTGAAAATAATTTGGTCGAAAATTTATAATCCGGCTCCGGTCTTTGGTTTATCAGACGGTTCGAATACAACCCAATTGAATGCATTAAATGGTTC
>JAAERC010000372.1 GCA_024230695.1 Candidatus Zixiibacteriota bacterium | reverse complement strand
AGTATCTCTTCAGGTGATCTTGAATTTTTGAAGGACTGCCAAAAACGGGATTCACTTTTTGAAGAGATAGAACTGGGTTGGTTCGCGAGTATTGAATACCCAATTTAGTATTGCAATTTTTACTTAAGCAATAAATTGATATAATGCGGGGGACGATTTTTTCCCGCATTATTTTTCTATTATGCGAATTACTTGACTTCCTGCATAAGTCTATATATATTGTTTATATAATTCAGTATTACCGATATTTTTGACAAGCCAAATTAAAACATATCCTCAGATGGGGAAAAACCAATTTTTCGGAGGAACTATGAAAAAGCTTGCTGCCTTTACCGTGATGGCATTTTTGGCGATTGCTGTATTGCCAAATGCCTTTGCTCAGCAAAATGGAGATGTCGATTGCAACGAGGATATAAATATTCTCGATATTGTATATCTAATTAATTACGAATACAAAGGAGGTCCGGATCCATGTGAGTTTGCCGCTGAGCCCGGAGTTTCATGGGTACATTATAATTCTCGATCAATCGATGTCGGTTATTCCTGGAGTAATCTTATTACTTTATATTTTATGGCGCCCGATGATGGCTGGGCATCGGTAAATTTCTCGCATGTCGTATATACTTCGACTTATAATCTTGTGTACAGATTATATGACGAGATTCCGGATAAGGTTGAAACGGACCGTGTGTACTCTGAAATATCTCAATACAATACTGAATCACCTATGAGCTGGACTGAGACATTTCCGGTAACGACAGGATTAAATATTATCTATCTTGATGTCAGAGGAATCTGGCGCGGTGATGAAGAAGAGGAGCCAACCAGAACAGTAATTAATTTTAATAATGTCAACATGTCAGCCAATTATTTTCCTGAGGATTACACCGTTATTCCGCGAAAATAAATTTTACTTAATGCAAATCTATCAAACCCGTTTATTTATAAGACGGGTTTGATTTATCTGCCGATTTTTATATTGCCTTTAGGGGACGGTAATTATTTCTTTAATATTGTTGTTATAACAATTGAATAATTGCTGGAAATAACATCTATGAAAAATAAAGTTGGTTTAATTATTGGCCCTCTTCTGGCACTGATAATACTTCTCTTTTTTGATCTTGATCCCGAAAACCCAATGGTAACCCGCGCGGCCGCGGTTGCAGTGCTGATGGCAGTTTGGTGGATCACTGAGGCTATTCCAATAGCTGCTACAGCCCTTGTTCCGGTAATGCTTTTTCCGCTTTTTGGTGTCATGCAAGGGAAAGCGGTTGCCTCGATTTATTTTAATCATATTATATTTCTATTTATCGGCGGGTTTATTGTTGCGTTGGCGATGCAAAAATGGGACTTGCATAAGCGTATTGCCCTTAGAATAATTATGCTGATAGGAACGAGTCCGTCAAAGGTTATTTTGGGATTTATGGTGGCAACGGCCTTTTTGTCGATGTGGATATCAAACACAGCAACGACGATGATGATGATTCCGATTGCGATGGCAATTATTTCCAAACTGGAAGATAAAATAGATAGTAAAAATGTCTCCAAATTATCAATTGGTCTTCTTATTGGAATTGCTTATTCGGCATCAATTGGAGGCGTCGCGACTTTAATCGGAACCCCTCCGAATCTATCGTTTACCCGAATATTAAAAATTTATTTTCCGCAGGCCCCCGAGATAACATTTGCCGGATGGTTTGTTTTCGGTTTTCCATTTGCCTTAATATTTTTATTTATTGCGTGGCGAGTATTGGTTTGGATGTATGCACCCGCCAAAATGGCAATTAGCCCTGATCGTTCGATTTTTAAGGAAGAATATCGACGGTTGGGGAAAATTGGGTATGAAGAAACAGTCGTATTAATTTCCTTTATATCTCTTGCATTTTTGTGGCTATTTAGAAAAAACATAAATATTGGCGATTTTACATTACCGGGCTGGACTTCAATAATGCCAGTTTCCGGGT
>JAAERC010000371.1 GCA_024230695.1 Candidatus Zixiibacteriota bacterium | reverse complement strand
CTATCTGAAAACGGGCTTGATTTCTTTGTTGTTGATTCGGCTCTTCTTCAGGGCGGGAAATCTATTGGCGTTTATTTTGACAGGTTTGATGCTTTAAAGCGTCTCTGGGGACAATTTGAAGAGCAGTACAAACCTCGCGAGGTAGACGCAAAAAAAACGGCAAGAGAATTATATCTTATCAATTCTGCTTCTGAGGGTAAAAAGCCGACTACTATATATACACGTGACCCCGAAACCGGCCTTTTGGTCTGGTCGGGTGAACATGGTTATCCCGGCGATGGCAATTATCTTGATTTTCATAAAAAAAGATTTCCAGGCGGACATCGTTATTGGGCAGTAACATCAGTGAAATCTGATTTGGCTGATAAGAAAGAGTATAATACGAAAAAAGCACTTTCCAGAATACCCGAAAATGCCGCTCATTTTACTGAGAAAGTCACTGAGATTTTAAGTGGTTATCATAAGGAATCCGGGCGGGCCGGAGTTTTGATGGCACCATATGACGCGGAATTATTTGGTCATTGGTGGTTTGAAGGGCCACATTTCTTAAAAGAAGTTATAAAGAATATTTGTGAAAATGAAAATATAGAAAATACATTTTTAAGCGAACATCTTAATCGTGTTAAACCGACCGAAATTATCTCGATCCCAGAAGGAAGCTGGGGAGAAGGTGGACATCATTATATTTGGCTTAATAAAGATAATGATTGGACCTGGAAACATATTTATAAGGCCGAAGATAAGATGTGCCAGTT
>JAAERC010000370.1 GCA_024230695.1 Candidatus Zixiibacteriota bacterium | reverse complement strand
GTTTGGGATAATATTAAGGGTGTCCATGATTCGGGCGAACTGATTATTGGTAAATTAGCACGTCGCATCAAGGGTGGTATGATCGTCGATATTAATGGTGTCGATGCTTTTCTACCTGGATCCCAAATATCTCTCAGGCAGGTCCCTGATTTTGATGCCTTAATCGGCCAGAAGATGGAATTCAAAATAATCAAACTAAACCGAAACCGGAGAAATATTGTTGTTTCACGTCGTGTAGTCTTGGAAGAGGAACGCGAAGAGAAACGCTCACATCTCCTGAAAGAAATTGCCGTTGGACAGGTTCGCGATGGTATTGTCAAGAATATCACCGATTTTGGTGTCTTTATTGATCTGGCTGGAGTTGATGGACTTCTTCATATCACCGATATTTCATGGGGAAGAATCAAACATCCAAGCGAGGTTGTAACTCTTGGCGAGACAATTAAAATCAAGATCTTAGATTTTGATGATAAAACATCACGAATTTCTCTTGGCTTAAAACAGTTGTCACCTTATCCATGGGAAAGTATCGAAGAAAAATATCCCATCGGTAAAAAGGTCCCCGGAAAGGTTGTTTCGATAACCGATTATGGTGCCTTTATTGAATTGGAAAAAGGTGTCGAAGGTTTGATCCATATTTCTGAGATGTCCTGGACGCAACATATCAAACATCCGTCGAAGAT
>JAAERC010000369.1 GCA_024230695.1 Candidatus Zixiibacteriota bacterium | reverse complement strand
TTATCGGCATTCTAATTGCAACAAGGCAATTCCGAAAGGATTTTGATGATGAAATTTGGAATTACATTGTTTGAAAATAGAGTCTCTCCTCGATGGACTGCGGCCGATTCTATTCTACTTGTTTCGCAAAGGAGGGGGAAAGTTTCTGGCAAAAAAAGGATACCTATCAATATTGCAAACCTAACCGACCTGTCAGAAATATTAATTCAAAATCGCGTTGATATATTGGTTTGTGGAGGCATCACCAGTGATGGCAAATTGTATCTACAGGGTCTGAATTTGTCAATAATTGATAATGTTGCCGGAACCGCTGAAGATATTGAAGTGGCGATAAAATCAGATCGGCTTAGACGAGGATATGGATTTATTGAATTGGGTTCCGATTCTGAGATGATATCTTTTAACAGTCAGGAGCAAATTGTCAATTCTTCTCATTCCCATATTCAAAATAAACCTAAGAATCAGCATCAGAAATCATTTGATTGTCTGGCATGTACTAATAAAATTTGTCTTGATGGAAAAAAATGTGAACAAACGACTGGGAAAATTGATCACCAGCTGGAGCCTGACAAAGAATTGCTCCAAATGCTGGAAGCTGCCACCGATATTGCGTGTGAAAAGGAGCGGACATTGTGTCGTCTTTCGGAGTTAATCTATTTTTGTTTGGAAATGCAATATAAACGGCTGGGAATCGCATATTGTGTGGATCTCGAAGAACCAACAGAGATACTGGTCAGGTTATTAAGACGGTTTTTTGACGTTTACCCTGTTTGCTGTAAAGTCGGCGGTTCAACTAAATCAATCACGATAAAAAATAATAAACCGGCTCGGCAAAAATATGGCAACAGGGATAACTGCTGTAACCCATGGGGTCAGGCGCAGGTGCTTAATAATTTGGAGACAGATTTTAATATTATGGTCGGCCTCTGTATGGGTGCCGATTGTGTATTTATCAAAGGGAGCCTGGCACCAACAACCGGATTATTTATTAAAGATAAATCGCTGGCCAATAATCCAATTGGCGCAATTTATTCGGAATATTACCTGAAGGAGGCGGTTCAGGCTCATCGTTAGTGGGACAACTTAAACAGATATTAATAAATATTAATTAGAAAAGGATGGATAAAATGGCAATCCCAACATTGAATGCAGTAGGGTTCTGTGCTCATTATTCTGATCAGGGAGACTGGGCCTTTGATTATGCCCT
>JAAERC010000368.1 GCA_024230695.1 Candidatus Zixiibacteriota bacterium | reverse complement strand
GGTTGGAATAATATTATTAAGAATCGTTCCATTTCTGGATCCAACCGGGCGTTTCTGGGGATTTGATCATCTGCTATATTTGCACGATTATATTTCTATCGGATTTTTTATAATTGCGATAATTACGCTATTATCGCCATTTATTAATAAAACCAAATTATTTGGCGAACAACTGACCGAACAATTCACTGTTGTCTTTTTTGATAGCAAGAGATCGCTGGTTAATCGATTAGCTCTAATTTTAACTATGGCTATTGTTTTTACAATTTTTGTGATGCCTACTCATTTTCTCGGAGACTGCTATATCCTGATAAAAAATCTTTCTCCCGCAACCGGAATGTTTTTCAAATGGGACGAAGTTGGCATCTTTAAATGGAGCGAGATCGGTATTGCCAAATTTATGATAATGGTTAAATCGTTAATTGGTAGTGCCGATGAAGCAGGGGCATTACTCGCGTTTAGAATAGTATCGATTGTTTCCGGCTTAATAACTATTTGGTTTTTCTTCCTAATATGTCGTGTCATTACAAAAGACAAAACTAAGCGAATATTGATATTTATTTCATCGTTTTTATCAGGCCTCTTGTTGATGTTTTTTGGTTACGCCGAATATTATCATATTATCTGGGCATTTTTTGTTAGCACGCTCTATTTTTTCATCAAATACCTTACTCAGGGCCGGGGATTGATCACTGGCTGGATAATTCTACTCATCGGCATAGTTTTCCATATGCAATTGGCAATTATTCTACCGGCCGCGCTTTATGCCTCACTATGCACCGGCAGGGGATTGATATTTTATCAAAGATTTAAGGCTATAATCTGGACAGTACTTATTATTTCAGCAATCGGTGTTATTGCCGCTGTTGTATATAAGTACACTACCGACCTTTATATTGAGGATATGTTTTTGTCATTGTTTAGTGGCAAACCGATAGATCCAGGTTATGCTATTTTCAGCCCGGCGCATCTCGTTGATATATTTAATGAATTCATTCTTCTGGTCCCATTGCTTTTCTTGTTCGCAATAATATCAATCAGGAAAATTGGTTCTATTTTCAATCAAAACATAACGGCATTTTTATTCATAGCCACTATTGGCTCGTTTTTATTTCTTTTTTTAATAGATCCCAAACTTGGGATGCCGCGTGACTGGGATCTGTTCTCACTAACACCATTCACATTAACTCTGCTTTTTATATTACTCCTAGAGGAATCAGCACTTATTTCATTTAGAAAATTGATGCTTCCGATTGCATTATTATTAATTATCTCACCTCTGCCATACCTATTGACGAATCTCAGTGAAAACTCATCTGCGGAATATGTAAAAAAACTTATAAAACTTGATTCTAAAAAAACCATCGCGGGGATGATCATTCTCTATGATTATTATAAAGCATTAGGCGATGATAACAATGCAAGACAACTGGGATACTTGTATCATACCAATTATCCGACTGAAATAAAATGTAATGAGGCGATGGATGCGATGGATGAGGGTGATATTGAGTTGGCTTCATCAATTATGGCGTTGGTTGAGCCAAATAAATTTGATGCCAGCTACCAGCGAGCCTTATCTCGATTATTTTCTTTAAAAGGGGACTATCATAGAGCCCTAAAACATATTGATTGGACTATTGAATTACGTCGCTATTTCTCACAGGTCTATCGTGAACGGGCCATGATCTATATGAATCTAAATCAACATGACAATATCTTTAAGGATATGCGCAAGGCTTATCAACTTGATGATTCAAATATTATTATTTTGGAGGGCCTGACCTATGTCCATACATATTTTAAACAGTACGATTCATGCATCTTTTATGCTCAGCGGATGAAATATGTCGATTCATCATTACCGATTGCTTATTATTGGCTCTCAAATGCATATGCCCTAAAAAATAATTATGACAGTGCCAATTATTATATTAATAAGGCAACTATTAGAATAGGCGAGGATTCTATCCTCGCGGTGGGATTGAATAATCTCCAGAGGCAGATAAATCAGATGAAAATCAAAGGTAATTAGGTTGTATGATTGAAAAAGGAAAACAATTCTGGTATTTATATTTTGTCCTTGTTATTCTGGTGTTAATTAGAATAATACCATTTCTGTATCCGGCCTCAAGAACCTGGGGTTTTAATCATCTGATATTTTTGCCTTCCGGTTATTCCATTGCTTTTTTTGCCATCGCGGCTATCGCCTTGACACTACCTTTTTTAAAACAATCATCAAATTGGGGCGAATCTTTTATCAACTGGTTTTCAACAACATTTTTTGAAAGCCCAAAAAGATTATTGTACAGATTTCTGTTCATTTTGCCAATTGCCGGACTTTTTATGATTTTCGCGATGCCGACTCACTTTTTGGGTGATGGTTACGAGGTAATAAGGAATGTTGCCTCGGATTCAGGCACATTCTTCAAATGGAGTGGGAGCGGGATTACGATACTATTAAGGGGCCTAAGGAAATTAATTGGAGGTGATAACAATCAATCAGCGGTGGCCGCCTTTCAAGTTGTATCCTACCTTTCTGGTATATTTTCAATCTGGTTTTATTTTAAAATCGTCGAACATTTATCATCTGACAAGACCAAAAGATTATTGATATTTTTAGTATCTTTATTCTCTGGTTCACTTCTTCTGTTTTTTGGATATGCAGAAAATTACCCTCCTCTTTGGGTTGCGATGACTGGTATGTTGTATGGAGGACTTAAATATATCAGGACCGGACGGGGATTGGCTGTAATGTGGTTTTTTGTTTTCCTCGGTGTGATATTGCATTTACAGATGTTTATTCTTATTCCGGGAGCAGTTTATCTGACTCTGTTTACTGGTGACAATAAATTATCAAAACATCAATACCGTAAATATATGCAGGGTGCTGTTTTAATTGTTGCCTTTGGACTTATTTGCGCTTTTGTCTATAAATATTATACTGATCTTTTTTTCCAATTCATGTTTCTTGATTTCCTTCCGTTTAAATCAGAATATTCGATTTTTTCAACAGCCCATATTCTTGATGTAATAAATGAGGCGATTCTTTTATCACCGATTTTATTACTTCTTCTTCTTTCGTTTGGCAAAAATGAATTAGGCAACATCAAAAGACAAGGTCTAATTTTTCTTGGACTGATCTCGTTCGGATTTCTGCTATTTTTGGCTATTATTAGTCCCCAATTAGGTATGCCAAGAGATTGGGATTTACTTTCGCCCACCTTATTAACTATTACATTACTATTAGTACTTTTAATAAAGCAAAACTTTTTGGGTTCATTGAAGCAGTTAATTCTTTCGGTTACAATTATACTCTTTGTGTCCCCATTACCATATTTACTAACAAATCTTAATCATGCTAATTCCGCCAAATATTGTGAGTATTTTTGCTCGTTGGACCTGAAAAGATCAACAGGATCATTATTGATTCTTTATAAATATTATGAGGATCATAGAAATACAAAAAAACTGCAGGAAATAAAAAATGTTTATGTCGCGAATTTCACAAAAAGGAAAAAATTAGATTCTGTTCTTGCGGCGATAAATGTAGGCGATTTGAAATCCGCAACGGAAATTTTGGGGAGAATCGAGCCAAACAAGTATGATGGCAATTATCAGAGAATTTTGTGGTTGTATTATTTTAGGCAGGGTGATTTTAAAAAAGCAATGAACCATATAGAACAGACAATTCAACTAAATCGGTATAATTGTGATATTTATGGTGATCGTGCTAAAATTCATATGGCCCGGGAACATTATGACAACGCCCTTGATGATTTACGCCATGGTTATAATCTCAATAACACCAGTAAATATATTATCGATGGTTTATCTAATCTCTATTTCAAGTTACAGCAATACGATTCAACAATTTATTATTGCCAGAAACGAATACAACTTGATTCATCAAATTATAATGACTACTACCGGTTAGTAGTTTCATATGCCTATAAACATAATATTAAGATGGCTCAAAAATATTTTAATAAATACGCCGAATTTGACCTCAAAGATTCCAGATATCTTTCACAATTTAATGATTTGTCAGAGCTGATAAAGAGATTAGAAGAGAATAAGAATCGATGATATCAAAAGGGATACAGTTCTGGTATTTATATTCCGCCCTTGTTGCTTTAGTACTCATTCGAATAATACCATTTGTCTATCCTGACTCTCGAACCTGGGGTTTTAATCATCTTATATTCCTGCCATCTGATTATTCGGTCCTGTTTTTTTGTTTGGCAATAGTCGCATTATTGCTCCCTTTTGTTAAAAAATCAGAAATCTGGGGCGGTGAATTTGTCGATTGGTTCTCGAATATATTTTTCGAATCTCCGCGTAAATATATTTATCGAGTAGTCCTCATATTATCTATAACAGCCTTGTTTATTATTTTTTCTGCAAAGACTCACTTTCTCGGTGATGGCTATGAAGTAATAAATAACATTTCCTCAGGTGATGGTTCTTTCTTTAAATGGAGTGCTTTGGGGATCACTTTTCTTTTAAAAATACTTAATCAGGTTTTGGGCGCCGACGGAAATCAAACTGCAATATTGGCGATTCAAATAGTATCTTATCTATCAGGAATATTATCGATCTGGTTTTATTTTTTAATAGCTGAGTATATATCAGAGATAAAAGTCCAAAGAATTATAATGTTTCTGGTTTTATTATTCTCAGGATCGCTTCTCTTATTGTTTGGATATGCAGAAAATTACCCGTCTTTATTGATAGCGGTAAGCGGTATGATCTATGGAGG
>JAAERC010000367.1 GCA_024230695.1 Candidatus Zixiibacteriota bacterium | reverse complement strand
TCTCTGCTTGATTCATTTATTCTTGCGGCGCAGGGGCGAGTTGGAGCAAAACAAGCGGCACTGTTTCTTCCCTTAAAACCGGGACAAAAAGAACTTTATATGGTTAAATCTGGCGGCGGCTTTAGTATCCCGGACAAACGTATAATCATAAATCAAGACAGCTCATTTTGTCTTTATATTGCAAATCTGAACCGTCCCATAAAAATAAGCGAAGCCGAAGATAAATTTGAGATTTCAAAAGACTTAGGTTTTATTGAGTATTTTCCAAATGGACTGGTTGTTCCGCTTGTTTTTCAAACTAAGCTTCGGGGAATTCTTGTTTTATCCGAAAAGGAATCGACACAATCGTATTTGGATAATGATATTGAATTTATATCTATTCTGTCGAGTCAAACAGCGGTTTCTATTGAGAATGTGCGGCTATTTGATTCGGAGAAAGAGGCTTCGGATAAATTGAAGGAAACTCAAGGTTTACTTTTGCAATCGGAAAGATCAGCCGCGCTTGGTGAATTATCTGCTAAGATTGCTCATGAGATAAATAATCCGCTGGGGATTATAAAAAACTATTTGTCGCTTGTGGATCAGAATATTGTAGATGCTGACAAATCTATGGAATATACGAAAATAATTAAGCAGGAAATAGATCGGATCGCTGTGATTGTAAAACAATTACTTAATTTCCATCGTCCTGTCGCCGTTAGTTATAGCAGGATCGTTCCCGTGAATTTAATAAATGAAATTTTATCTTTAATGGACCGTCAATTTAAAAATGCCGGGGTCAACGTGACTTTTAATATAGACGATAACATCCCCGAAATATTTGCCTGGCAAGATGGTCTAAAGCAGGTGTTTATGAATTTATTGGTCAATTCAATAGATGCCATGCAAGATGTTGGAGAGATAGTTATAGATTTGAAAAAAACGGCACATACAGTCATATTTTCTTTTGAGGATAGCGGTCCCGGAATCAAAGCCGAACATATTCCGCATATTTTTGATCCCTACTATACGACAAAATCGGCGTCTGGTGGCAGTGGTTTAGGACTTTCGGTCTGTTATAATATAATAAAAAATCATAACGGGTCGATAAACTATACAAACAGTAAACGAGGTGGATGCTTTATAATCGAACTGCCTATTGAGCAGGGGGAGAACAAATATGGTTGGGAAATCTGAGAAAATACTTGTTGTTGATGACGAAGTAAGGATGT
>JAAERC010000366.1 GCA_024230695.1 Candidatus Zixiibacteriota bacterium | reverse complement strand
ATCTTCAATATAGATTTTAAAAAGAATTAATTTCGAAATAAACCCTTAAAAAGACAAATACAGAAGACTGATTTTCATGTTCTATAATACGGCAAATAAAACAAGAACCTAACCTTTTTTGCGGATATTTTAAATTAAAAGTAAAAAAAGAAATGTAACAGAATCACTCTTTTTTTAGCAGTTCTCCGATAAACGCGATCATATCTCCTTGTGGGATAGTCTTTTGGCCGATTAGTTCTTTTACCCAAGTGGCACGGTCCTTGATATCAATTTTTTCGGTTTTAATTTTTCGGAGATCTTTTATTGATATTTCGCCGTTTTCAAACTCATCCTCGCCAATTATTATCGCAATTGGGATTTCCTGACGGTCGGCATATTTAAGCTGTTTTCCAATTGATTTAGCATTACCGACATACAGCTCTGTTTTAAAACCGGCCTGGCGAAGTTGCGATGCGGTTTTAGCATACTCGGTGATTTTTTCCGGCATCATAACGGTTACCAGAATATCTGCCGTTGATGGTTTGGTTTCCAGAGCGTCGATTTTACTCATTGCCGCCATCAAACGATCAACTCCGATCGATGCGCCGACTGCTGGCGTATCAACCCCCGTAAACCGACCAATTGAATTATCATACCGTCCACCGCCCATAACTGAGCCGACTCGTGATGTTTTTTTACCGGTCAGGACTGCTTCGAAAACCGGTCCGGTGTAATAATCGAGCCCGCGGGCGATACTAACATCAATTGGAGCACTTTCATCAGGGATACCCGATGATTCAAGAAACTTATGAATTTGTTCTAACTCAGAAATTCCTTCTTCGCCTGATGGAACATCTTTGAATAAATCTCTAAGCGAAGCAACCGCTTCTGCACGCGATGATTGAGCAATATTGAGAAACTTCTCAATTCTATCTACCTGTGAAGTATCGAGCCCGAGTCCTGGTATTGGGTCGCCTGATTTATCCTTACGACCCGGGCCAAGTTCAAGTTTAACAGCCTCGATGCCCTGCTTATCTAATTTGTCGAGAATACGGAATACTGGATGAGCCATATCTGGAGTTAATCCGGCAAATTCTATTAATGAATTTAGTACTTTGCGACTGCTGTATCTGATTTTAAATTCGAGACCGAGTTTTGTTAAGGCATCGTGCATCGCCGAAATGATCTCAGCATCAGCCATCATCGAACTACTGCCGATAGTGTCGATATCAAACTGAATGAATTCGCGAAACCGTCCGGGATCAGGTTTATCATAACGCCAGACCGGCTGAACCTGATATCGTTTAAACGGACGAGGTAATTGGCGATTTTCGGCCATCACTCGTGAAAGCGATGCGGTCAATTCATATATAAGCCCGACTTCGTTTCCATCCGGTTCTTCAAACATATATATCTGTTTCTTGGCTTCATCACCGGCTGAGCAGACAACGGACTTTTGTTCAATCGCCGGGGTCGAAAGCGGGGAGAACCCATATGATTCATAAACTTCTTTGATAGTAGAAATGATTTTTTCACGGGCAAGCATATCTCCGGGTAAAATATCTCTGAAACCCTTTAAGATCTTAGCCGTAATCTCCGCCATTTTCCAAACTCCCGCTATTCGATTAATTTTGCCATGCGCATTTAAGTCACATTCATATTTGGCTATTTTAACACTGTTTTTGGTTTTGGGCAAGAAGTATTGTTATGTGAGGATGATCTTGAAAGAATTTATGATTTTTATAACCTTTGATTTGCCTATTTCCCATTTTCCAGTTGAAATAATAAGATAAATTGGAATGGTAGTCGTTTTGTTGCAAGGTCTGACAGATCTTCTCAACTATATATCAGATAATAATGGGTCAAGAGTAAATTGGGGAATTAGGATGGATTTATTTCGGAAAAACTCTCGGTATCAATCAATTAATTTGGTAGGAATTTCATACGTTATAAGTCTCATATTATTTCTATACTACCCGATTTATAGTCAGCAGATTCAACCAAAATGCGGGACGCCACAATTGGAAAATTCAATTGATAAGTTTATACCGACCGACAATTTTCGAGGTCCGTGTGATTGGGGGCCGTGTGACAGCCCAACAATGCGTGATGGATTTATTCCCGATGAATCAACGCCGATAAAATATATAAGTCTATTTTTTCAGATATTGCGCTATGATGATGCCTCAAATCCAAATTATGATGGCGAGTATATAAATGATATTATTTATTATATGAATCAGGCCTATCTGCCATGGAAAATCCAATTTACTTATGACTGGCAATATACTAATTCAACACAGTATTGGCATGTGGTTGATTGGCCTGAGTTTATTGGTATGAAGGAATTCTACGTGGTCGATCATTTATCACAATGTAATATATATATCGCATATTTTACGTTGGATGGTAATGATTACAGCTGGGCTATCCATGCTCAGGAAGATTGGGCAATAACAAAACGGAATGGGATTATTTTAAGTCCATATACATTTCCTTATAATACCAGTTTTGTACCGTCACATGAAATGGGCCATGCTCTTGGCTTGTTTCACACCTTTCGCGGCGTATCAGAAACTACCCCATGTACTGCCTGCTGGGAATCAATTGGCGCGATAAATCGTGATGTAACCGGTGATTTTTGCTCCGATACAGAACCGGCACCATTAAATCTAAATTGTAATTACCCTCCCGGCATTGATCAGTGTACCGGGATATCATGGGATGATGTTCTCAATGAAAATTTTATGGGTTACTCATTTGCATGTGATCATTCTTTTTCGTCGCAACAGGCCGGCCGGATGCATTGCTGGGTTGAAGACAGATTACCGGATTGGATCTCATATGCGACTTTTAATGCCGAAAACAGATTTGGAGAAGCGCCGGTCATCACTACCTTTACTGGTATTAGTGGTTATGATGAACTTACCTGGGATTGGGATTTTGGCGATGAGGGAACTTCACTTGAACAGTCACCAACACATACATACTCAATCCCCGGTGTTTATAATGTCTCTATTCAGGCAGATATGGAAGGTGGATCTTTTGATGATGCAAAAGAAGGTTACATTTGGGTTCATGCCGATACGGTCAAAATCGACTCGGTGGTTGCTGAAGGCGATAGTCAGATAAGAGTTGATATCTCGATGCGTAATTTTGTTCCGATTCAAATTCTTGAAATTCCAATTTCCTGGGATGGTTCGTTTGGTATGACTTTGGACTCAGTCTCAACTGAAGGTTTGCGGACCAATTATTTACCACTTGTTGAGTTCACAGGTGTTTATACTTCAGAGAGGTGGGCGACGGTTGTTTTAAATAGTCTGACCCAGACTGATATCCAACCCGGGACAGGTGCTGTGGCCAGCTTATATTTTACAGTCCCTTCTGATATCTCCCCGGGTGATAATCCGATAACAATCTCATCTTATATGCAGAATTCCCTAAGTTCAATTACGCGTAAAGGAACCTACCAACCGGAATCAGTAGATGGTAATGTTAAGATTTGTTATAGTGGAGAAGTTGATGGAAAAGAAGGCGTTAATGTGCTTGATGTTGTCTTGCTGATCAACTACAAATATAAAGGCGGTCCGGCACCATCGCCTCTTGAAGCCGGTGAGATCAATGGAATTCCTCCAATTAATATTTTGGATATAGTATATTTAATTAATTTCATATATAAAGATGGCCCTGCACCTATTTGCCAATAAAATTAGGCAAATAAATAAGTCAGGAGTGCAATACTCCTGACTTTATCTTACTTAGATTTATATCTAAGGTTAAATTAAACACAAATAACTGGATTACGTCCTTAATAATAGATGTAAGAGTATTGTCGATTTATTCAAGGAGTTCGTTTTGAAATCAGTAATTGTTGTCCTATTTTGTTTTGTTATTTGTCTGGTGGCTATCTGCTGTAGTAACCCGACAAAGAAGACAGATTCGACTGATAATTTACCGATATTGGACAATATTGATTATACGATTCTTGAT
>JAAERC010000365.1 GCA_024230695.1 Candidatus Zixiibacteriota bacterium | reverse complement strand
TGAATCGGCCAGAACAACAGCAGAATCATTCAGTTCGGTTTCATTTGGTTGAGATGACATTGATGGAATGGCCAATAAGGCAAAAAAGGTAATAAAAAGAAATAATTTTACAGGTCTCATCGCTATTTTCCTCCTGTGATTCTATTCTGCGATGATAGCTAAAATACATCCAAAAGTCAATAATACAGATTAATAGTAGCATTCAATGTTATGAAATATGCTCTCTCCGTCAAAAATTTTATTATATTGTATAATGAATTCAACAGGTGAAATGGCCGCATTGACGACCGCCTTTTTATGGTCGTTTACATCTATCTTTTTCACTCTTGCCGGACGACGTATCGGTTCGTATTGGGTGAATAAATTTCGGATGCCCCTGGCGTCGGTGTTTCTGGCTATTACACTTTTTATCACAACCGGGCAACTTTTACCAAATGATGTTTCTTCATATGCTTTTATATATTTGACGTTGAGTGGAATAATCGGTCTGGCTCTTGGTGACACTTGCTTATTTCGTGCTTTTGTTATTCTTGGGACCAGATTAACCCTGCTTGTTTTTACTGTCTCACCAATTATCGCCGCCTTAACCGCCTGGATCCTTCTGGGTGAAAAATTGGGATTGATGGCAATTTTGGGTATTGGTATCACAGTTGGTGGTGTTGCCTGGGTCACCGCGGAAAGAAGCCAGAAGGAAGAAAAAAATAATTATGCCGATCAGGGCTCAAAGATAACTGGCATCCTCTTGGCCGTTGGCGGAGCCGCCGGACAGGCTATCGGTCTGGTTTTAGCAAAATCAGGTATGAGTGATGGCATTGATCCTCTCCCGGCAACATTTATTAGAATGATCACGGCCACCGCTGCAATATGGTTATTTAGTCTATTTAAAGGTGATATTAAAAAAACTATCACGAAGCTCAAAGACAGCCGTGCCCTTTGGTGGGCACTTGGCGGAACAATTTGCGGTCCGTTTCTCGGGGTCTGGTTATCATTGGTTGCCGTTAATAATACCGAAGCCGGGATAGCGGCCGCAATTATGGCAACCGCACCGGTTTTAGTTATTCCTCTGGTAATAATAGTGTACAAAGAAAAAGTCTCAATCAGGGCTTTTATCGGGGCAATAATAGCCGCTGGCGGCGTAGCTCTTCTATTTTTAGGCTGATATATTTTAAACAAATTCCTATCTTTATACGTCTGATTGATATTCTCCCCTCAGAGAAAAAATACTGCCTATTTTTATGGGCTTTTGGGAATGTTTGGCAAGGTGGAGAAAGGCATGTGTTCAAATTTAATTCAATTATTTTTCAGAACGGTAATAATTATTGGCATAATACTGGTAATTCATCTATCAGCTTATTCTGAAAATATGGATAGCCAATATTCTGAAAACAGTTTTCCTGAATACCTTTCAAAACTGGCAAACCGGAACGATTCAGGTGTTTGGTGGGCTCCCTATACAATAGGAAACATCCATTTATTTATTACCTATTATGGCCTTATAGCCGGCGGTCAGCTCACAAGACCTTATATTGACCCAATGACCGGTATTGAGTATTTCCGGGGAGGATACCCGGCTTACACATCACATAAATATCTAAGTTCGATAAATCTCTGGTTTGGGGCAGTGGCCGGTCGTGACACAATGGTTTCTACTTCCGGTTATGGATTTGAATTTCAAGGCGATTATACGAACGGCGGAATTCAGCGTCAAACAATCGAGCCGCTTAGTAAGTTTTATTCTGAAGATGCCAAGTCTGAACAGGATATGTTTACTATATATACCGATACGCTTGTTAATACAGAGTATGGCACCCCGGACCCAATTGATGGCCGTCCCCACCTTCCTCTTGGTATTGAAATCAAACAATCAAGCTATGCTTGGAGTTTTGGATATGCTGATGATTTTATCCTCTTTGATTATGAAATAAAAAATGTCGGACACAAATTTCTAAGGAATACCTATATCGGAATATTATTTGCGGGAATGGCCTCCAATGGTTATAGCGGGCTAAATACTGATTTAGTCGATGGTACAGATGATGACCTTTGTGGTTTTTTGGAAACATTCCCGACCGAAGGTAAATGTAGCGGTGAAGATACTCTAAACATTGTTTATGTTATTGATAATGACGGCCATCCGAGTAAATCCGGTAAGTTTAACAGTCATTCACCGACTGGCGTTAGTGGTATCAAAATCCTTCGGACACCAACGGAGGCCAAGAACCTTACATTCAACTGGTGGATACCCAATTATAATGCCGTCGATGATTTCGGACCAAGAAAATTGGGAGTACCTGGGGTTCCGTTCCGGGATATGAATGGAGTTTTGGGATCACCAAATGGTGATAAGAATAAGTACTATATGATGCGAAATAAAGAGATTGATTATGATCAGATGTTTACGGCACAGGACCATACTATCGACGGCTGGTTACCAAAACCGCAAAATTCCACAGATATGGCTGATGGCGACCGGTCAAGATGTTTGCTTTCTTTTGGATCATTCAATCTTTCCCCTGGACAAAAAGCATCGTTTACAATAGCTTATGTAGGAGGAGAAAATGTCCATACGGCTCCCGACAATTTTGAAAGACTTTTTAACCCATATGATCCGGGCGAGTTTTACAACACTCTGGACTTTTCCGAACTGGCGCGGAATGCCCGCTGGGCCGACCGTGTGTATGACAATCCCGGTTATGATACTAATGGTGACGGATATCGAGGGAAATTCAGAGTTTGTTGTATTGATTCGGTTATTGACGAAACGGGAACTATGATCTGTAATAAATCACGCGAGGAGTACTATGCCGGTGATGGTGTCCCTGACTTCCGTGCCGCAACACCCCCTCCTCCTCCCATCATCAAAGTCATACCAGAAATAGATGAGTATAATCATGGAATTCTCAGGATAAGGTGGAATGGATATCGAAGTGAAAATACACCTGATCCTTTTACAAATGAAATTGATTTTGAGGGGTATCGCATTTATTTATCGTTAGATTCCAAAAAATCTAATTTCAGTATGGTCAACTCATATGATATAGATAATTATACCAGATGGTTCTGGGACAAAGAATATAATGAATGGTTAGTATCTGAACCACCATTCAGTCTGGATTCTCTCAAGGCAATTTATGGAAATGGTTTTAATCCGCTTGATAATCAAAGGGATAACCCGCTGACAACAATAGATGCCGAAGGAGAATACAGAGCCTGCTATTTCAGCATGCAGGATTGGAATATGTCGAATCTTGAGGACTCATTAAAAATTCATAAACGATTCCTAAATCAGCCGTACCCATCTACTCTCATTTATGATACAGCGGCAATTTATTATCCGGATGAATTAACCGATGAAGGAGAATTCAAGTATTTTGAGTATGAGTATTTGCTCAAGAATCTATTGCCTTCGCAGTTGTATTATGTCTCGGTTACCGTTTTCGATTATGGTGCTCCGGGGTTTGGCTTATCTGCTTTGGAAACAAGTCCTCTGATAAATATGAAAGATGCGTATCCCAATTATACCGCATCAGATGTTGAAAAAGCAAAACTTCGGGTCATAGTTTACCCCAACCCATATCGAGTTGATGGGTATTATCGAGAAAGAAGACATGAAGGTCGCGGGAAAGAGGAATTACATTCTGATCGTGCCCGGGAACTTCATTTTGCAAATCTACCTCATAAATGTACGATAAGAATATTTTCTATAGATGGTGATCTGGTTCGTGAAATCAAACATGATTATCCAATAAATCATCCTCATGCCGCACATGAAATCTGGGATATGATCACAAGAAACACGCAGGCGCCAGTATCAGGTATCTATTATTATTCGGTGGAATCTGAGTTTGAAAACCAGATAGGTAAATTTGTGCTGATTATGTAGCAAAAAAAAACCCGCATCAAAAATGCAGGTTTTAAAGTAACTTGACTTAAACATACTAATCCAAAACCGATACCATTTTTCTGTCTTTGCCTTTTCTTTCGAATTTCACCACACCGGTGATTTTAGCAAACAATGTATCGTCCTTCCCGCGGCCTACATTGAGACCAGGAAGAATTCTCGTTCCACGTTGTCTGATAATAATTGATCCAGCATGTACCGCCTCACCGGCATACGCCTTGACACCAAGTCTTTGACCATTACTATCACGACCATTACGGGACGAGCCAACGCCCTTTTTATGTGCCATCTTCTACTCCAAAATTTCGGTTTCAAAATATCGGCCCGGTTAAACCGAGCCGACAAATAATATATACTTTTCTCCGGAAAAATCAAGTAATTAATTTGATACTTTTTCTTCTTCCGGCTTAGGCAGATCCTGCTTATCTTCAAAGGCAAATGTCAATTTATCGCCGTCAGAGCTGATTACAAGATTACTGTCTCCGGCATATTGACCTCGCAAAAGTTCCTCAGCAAGCGGATCCTCAAGAAATTTCTGTAAAGCACGCTTAAGCGGGCGGGCCCCAAGCATCGGCTCAAAACCAACATCGGCCAGAAAATCTCGGCCTTCTTCGGTAAGACGGAAGCTTATTCCCTTATCAGCCAATCGCTTAGCGATATCGACCAGTAAAATATCAACTATCAGTTTGATATCTTCGACCGTCAATGCTCGGAAAATAAGGCTTTCATCGATTCTATTAAGCAATTCCGGATTAAATAGTTTTTTCAGTTCTTCTGATACTTTGCGTTTCATGGCATCGTGTGAGGCATCGATCTGCTCAGCACCAAATCCAACCGTTTTGCCATCTTTGATCATACGAGTTCCGACATTTGAGGTCATAATAACAACCGTATTACGGAAATCAACTTTTCGGCCAAAAGAATCGGTGAGCGAGCCATCATCCATCAATTGCAATAAAATATTAAAAACATCAGGATGAGCTTTTTCAATTTCATCGAGCAACACAACCGAATATGGGCGACGACGCACCTTTTCGGTTAATTGGCCCCCCTCTTCATATCCAACATATCCGGGAGGAGCACCGATTAATCTTGAGACGGCAAACTTCTCCATATATTCAGACATATCAATACGAATCAAGGAATCGGCATCTTCGAATAAAAACTCGGACAAGGTTCTGGCCAGTTCGGTTTTTCCAACGCCGGTTGGCCCAAGAAATATAAACGAACCGATTGGCCGTCTGGGATCACCCAAACCTGCTCTGGCCCGACGGATTGATTTAGCCAGAACTCCAACTGCCTCATCCTGTCCAACAACTCTTTTCTTGAGTTCATCTTCCATTCTCAGCAGACGTTTCGATTCTTTTTCCTCGAGACGGAAAAGCGGAACACCTGTTATTTTTGAGACAACCTGCGCAATATCATCCTCGGTGAGAACAACTTTTTCCTTTTCGCGTTGTTCTTCCCAATCGAGTTTCATCTGTTCCAGTTTTTCCTTATGTAACTTTAAATCATCACGAAGTTGAGCGGCGGTTTCAAAAGCCTGATTTTTTACAGCCTTTTCCTTTTCTTCTCTTAGACGAGTCACTTCTTTTTCAACGTCGTTAAACTCTTCCGGTTTGACATATGTGGCCAAATGAGCCCGACTTCCAGCCTCGTCGATAATATCAATAGATTTATCTGGTTGGAATCGACCGCTGATATAGCGTGTTGACAGCGTCACGGCGGCCTCCAGAGCTTCATCGGATATTTTCAATTTATGATGATCCTCATATCGGGTTCTTAGGCCGGCAAGAATTTTAACGGTATTCTCATGAGTCGGTGGTTCAACCATGATTGTCTGAAAACGACGATCAAGAGCGCCATCCTTTTCAATGTACTTACGGTACTCATTAAGAGTTGTGGCACCAACACACTGCAATTCGCCGCGTGAAAGAGATGGTTTAAAAATATTACTGGCATCAAGTGAACCCTCGGCACCTCCGGCACCAACAATAGTATGTAACTCATCAATGAAGATAATAGTATCTTTTGAATTAATAATTTCAGTCATAACCGCTTTAAGCCGTTCTTCAAACTGTCCCCGGTATTTTGTACCAGCGACCAGCGAGGCCATATCCAGTGTTACCACACGACGGTTTTCAAGGATCTGTGGAACCTTACCCTCAACAATTCGCTGGGCCAACCCCTCAACAATAGCGGTTTTACCAACACCCGGTTCACCAATAAGAACCGGATTGTTTTTCTTCCGGCGTGATAGTATCTGACTTACCCGCTCAATTTCATCCTGACGGCCGATAATCGGATCAAGAATTCCTTTGCGGGCCAACTCGGTTAAATCCCGGCCAAAATGATCAAGAGCCGGAGTCTTGGATTTTTTGCGTTTTTTCTTAAATGATGAAGGTTTTCCGCTTTGGATATTTTTTAACTCTTCATAAACTTCTTTGTAATCAATCTCATACATCGAGAGAACCTGAGCGGCAACACCCTCTTCATCCTTTAACAAAGCGAGAAGAATATG
This sequence comes from Candidatus Zixiibacteriota bacterium, assembly GCA_024230695.1. The sequence goes on along the minus strand of JAAERC010000365.1, from coordinate 2,628 downwards.
TTCGGTGTCAATATCTTTGGATTTAAGCGCTCGAGCTTCCTGTCCAGAAACCTCCAAGGTTTTTTTGGCACGCGCGGTAAGAGGAAGCTGACCCATTGTCATTGTTCCACCAGAAGGCTGGACAACTTCTTCAACTGAGGCTTTTAAATCACCTGGTTCAATGCCGAGGTTGCCAATAATCTCAGTTGAGCGACCTTCACCAAGTTTAATAAGTCCTAATAACAGGTGCTCCGTCCCGATATAATCGTGTCGCAATCTTGCCGCCTCATCCCTGGCGTATTCAATTGCTTTACGGGCTAATTCCGTAAACATTTCATTCATTGTTATTTATCCTTATAACTAATTGTTTTTTCCCAAACTATATCTTAAACGCCGCAAATTTTTCTCTTACCATTTGCGCCCTTATAAAATCACGCTTATCCTGATCCATCTCTTCCAAATAATATTTTTGGAGATGAGCCGGTTGTGAAAAAAGCAGAATTTCATTAATCAACGGAATATTAATAAAATCAATAATACCAAGTGCTATTCCCAATCTCAAAGCAGAGAGCAAATTCATCACCTCTTCAGAAGTCAGGACATGGGCATATTTTAAAATGCCATACGAGCGCCAAACTTTGTCTCTCATCTGTTCAAAAGCTTCATCCATCAGCAGTTGTCTTGATTGAGCTTCTTCCTCAATAATATAACGGCAGACGGCAGTCAATGACTCCACTGTTTCCTTTTCAGAAATCCCAAGCGTTTTCTGGTTTGAGACCTGAAAAAGATTTCCAAGAACGTCGGTTCCCTCACCATAAAAACCGCGTACGGCCACGCCCATTTTGGTTATTTTCGCAATCACCCGATCGATCTCTTTAGTGATAACCAAACCGGGCAGATGTATTAAAACCGAGGTACGTAATCCGGTTCCGACATTGGTCGGACATGACGTCAAAAAACCAAAATCGGCATCATAATCAAATTCAAGATACTTGCTGATTTCAGCATCATATTCACCAATTTTTAATAACGCTCTGTCAGGGTCCAAACCGGGAACCAAGGCTTGCATCCGAATATGATCTTCTTCGTTTATCATAATCGAAATCTGTTCATCCTTACTCAGATATAATGCTCGCGAATTATCATCATGCATAAAATTGGGCGACATCAGATGCCGTTCAATCAAGAAATCTTTATCTAGTTGGGATAAATCAGTATCTCTGATGAATAAACCATTTTTTAGACTGTCAGATTTTGTTTGGATCGAATCAAAATGTCCGACAATTTTTTCGTTGGTCTCTTTATCAGCAGTAGTCGGGTATTTATATCCGGCAATATTACGAGCCATACGGACCCGGGTGGATATAACAACCATATTTTCATCACCGTCCCCGGAAAGCCAGGAACTGGTCTGTTGAGCCATTTCATTTATTAAAGATGTCATTATTAGCTTTCCTGCACCATTTGCTCACCCTTTACGGTCATCAGCTTATCACGTAAATCGGCGGCTCGTTCAAAATCTTCAGTTTCAACAGCTTTTTTAAGCTCTTTTTCCAATCTTTCCTCTTCTCTGATAGGGAGCATCTCGTTGGTTTCTGAGGTAGGAAGTTTCCCCTTATGTAATGAGGACCCATGAATCTTTCTCATAATCGGTTCCAGCCGTGAGCGGAAGGCTCGATAACATTCACCGCATCCAAAGCGACCCTGCTGAATAAAAACATCAAAGGTAAGTCCACAATTGGTGCAATTAAGATCTTCAACAGTCTTTTTACCTTCATGATGTTCCTGCTGGACCAAACCAGATAAAATCTCTGAAAGAGGAAAAGGAACATTATCAAGAGGTGAGTGGAAACCTTTTTTGGCGGCACAATCCTTGCACAGGGACAGGATCGTCTTTTCATTATTAACTATCTGGGTCAAATGGACCGATGCCTCATGTTCTTTACAACCCTGACAAAGCATAATAATCCCTAACTTTCTGCTGTCTCATTCAGACAGCCATTGGCCAGCTTGATTGTCCTGTCACAACTCGCGGCCAAATCCCTATTATGCGTGGCAACCAGGATGGTTGTTTCACGCGATTTATTCAGATCGCTGAGTAATCTATGAAGTCTTTCTCCAGTTTTTGTATCCAGGTTCCCTGATGGTTCATCGGCGAGAACAATCCCCGGATCATTAACCAACGCCCTTGCTACCGCTACCCTTTGTTGTTCGCCTCCTGATAGCTGATTAGGGCGATGAGTCTTTCTATCTTTTAAACCTACATCATTCAAGAGAAGTTCCGCAATTTTGCCAGCCTCTTTTTTTGTTTTGCCTGTTATTAAAGCCGGTATCATTACATTTTCAAGAGCGGAAAAGTCCCCAAGCAGATAATGATGCTGAAATACAAAACCAATATTCTTGTTTCGATAGGCCGCCAGGTTACTTTCGGTCTTATCGGCCAATAGTTCATTTTCTATCTCAACTGTTCCCTCTGTCGGGTGATCAAGCCCTCCCAAAATATGCAGTAGAGTTGATTTACCAACGCCAGATTCTCCTGTTATTGCAATCATAGAGCCCTTTGAAACTTCAAGATCTACCCCTTTTAATACTTCCAGTAAACCTTCCGATGTTTCAAACCTTCTGCAAACCCCTTTGGCCTGCAGAAAT
>JAAERC010000364.1 GCA_024230695.1 Candidatus Zixiibacteriota bacterium | reverse complement strand
AGCGAAATAACCGGTGACTGGAAAACCGATATTGGTCAATATAAGGTGCATCATTATGCGGTCGTCGACAATTCATCGAATTTCTTTCAACTTACTTTTGATGAACGCCAAACCAGTTGGATAATAAGTAAGATATGGGTGGAATAGACCGCACAAAAAACTGGGAGAAGGTGATCATGCATGTTGATATGGATGCCTTCTTTGCCGCCTTTGAGACCCGTAATTTACCAAAATTAAAAGGCAAGCCGGTGATAGTCGGCGGTGATCCAAGATACCGATCAGTGGTCTCTACCTGTTCTTATGAGGCTCGGGAATTCGGGGTCCATTCCGGGATGCCGATAAAAAAAGCAAAACAGCTATGCCCGCAAGCGGTAATTATTTCAGGGACTTTGCGGGGATATGTATATACTTCTGCCCAACTTCAAAAAATATTTGCTAACTATGCACCAAATGTGCAACCGCTATCGGTAGATGAAGTTGTGATGGATATTACTGGGTGTCATCGAATATTCGGGACAGTTGAAAATCTGGTAGCTCAGATGAAAGCAGAGATTAAAAAAGAATTGTCGTTGACCTGTTCTGCGGGAATCGCACCTGTGAAGATATTGGCAAAGATGGCATCGGGGGAAAATAAGCCGGATGGATTAACTATCATTGATGTTGAAGATTACAAAAAGATGTTTTATCCCAGGCCGGTTGATGCTATCTGGGGAATTGGTGAAGCGACAAAAAAATCGCTTGAGAAAATCGGACTTAAAACAGTCGGTGATATTGCAAAAAAATCTGAGAAAGAATTAAAAGCATATTTTGGCAAATATGGCACATTTTTATATCTGGTCTCGCAGGGGAGAGGTAATACCGGAGTTTATTCACTTGATGAGCGACCTAATGAAAAATCGATGTCACACGAAACAACATTAACTTTCGATATCAGTGATATAGATAAAATATATTCGACCTTGCTTTGGTTATCTGATAAAGTGTCTCGGAGGCTTCGAATTGGGAATTATCTGGCACGAACAATTACTGTGAAGGTTCGTTCTTCCGATTTTAAAACAATCACAAGAGACAAAACGGTATCGCATCCAACCGATCAGACAAAATTAATATATGAGACTGTAAAAAAGTTGCTACCGCGAAAATACGGCCCTAATGTAAAAGTCAGATTATTAGGAGTAAAAGCATCAAATTTGTTTGAAAATGAAGAAAGTCAACAGTTGTCGTTGTTAGAGGATGATGTTGGTGAAAAGATGTCGGCAAGCAGTGAGGCAGTTGACAAAATTAGAAATCGATATGGTTCTAAAGCTATCAAGCTGGCCGGAACGAAATTGTAAGTATATTATCTACTCCACTTTTTCTATATTAATAAAATAACCACTGATAAATCAGAGGCAATTTTCATAGATTTTGATAATTGCTACTGCAATGTAAACGGGGTTGTGTTCATCACTCTGGCACGGATGAAACTTCGCGAGTCAATCCCTGTAGCCGTTATATAATCCCAGTTTTCGTGAATCATGAGCAATCCATACTCCCCTGCGGTAAGTCCACTTAATGCAGACGAATTAAATGTGTAAGCTCCATCATTATCGGTCTCGACATAAACAGTAGTGTCGTTTTGCGAATCCATCATAAATAGCAGAACAGTCCCTGATCCATTTCCTGATTCCCAGGTTACATCAAATCCGGAAAGCGATTCATTACCATAGTATGATGGCGAAGTAACGTAGGTTTCATTTACCGGAAAATTAATAGTATCAACAAAAGATGGAACTTCGGAATT
>JAAERC010000363.1 GCA_024230695.1 Candidatus Zixiibacteriota bacterium | reverse complement strand
CTTCGGCGCACCAAATTATTGATTGCAGTTTTTAGGTAGCAGTGAATGTTTTTTTAATCTTCTTAAAATTAAACATGCCTTTTCGCCAAACGGTTATTCCGTGCTGTACACATAAGGCCATGATTAAAAAAATAATTTTCCGGAGTGAGTCTAAGAGAAGATTGGTGTCAGTGCAGAAATGAACGTCGGTTTCTACCGGGAAGGAGTCGCAACTGCCTTTAAGTTCAGCTTCCTGAGCTTTACCGACAATGTCATGGCCGTGTTTTACGACGATCCGGTTAATTTTATCGAGAATTTCCGGGGTGAAAAGAATGATATTATCTTTTACTGTTTGAAGAGCATAGCGGAACAGCTTTCCAAACAGGTTGTGACCTAACATCAATCGCAGAGTGATGTGATTATTTGCTATTTCCGTCAGTTTGTCGAAATTCCAGTTACAGTTAAGGCGTAGGACTCCCAAAACCAGAATAGTCCATAGGTTCATACCTCTGCGTCCGATATCTGGGTTGACCTTATCCGGCACTAAGTCTTTAAGTGCTTCAAAGACTTTTTCGCGAACGTTACGATCGCAATAAATTGCCTGAAGCCCGATGAGAAGTTTTGGAATTTCATCTCGCGATCTTAAATCGAACTCAATGTCAGCAATTGAGACTTCTCCGATTGTCATTTGTGGTTCGATTACTTTTCGCATATTTTCACCTCCGAAAATTAGAGCAATAGCTAAATGTATCATTTGATATATAAGTTAATCATCTATTTGATAGCTGATTGTATATACTATATGAGATTCAATGTCAAGTGCTAAATTGAGAAAAGAGACCTTTTTAAGGTGTTTTTCATGGATAGATATTTGTGCTAACTTACTATTATTAAAGGTTAAAATAATTTTCGGTCAGACACTACTTATCGTCCTTTGACAATGAACGATCTCCGCCAGGCTTCGGGCAGTGTAATTGGCGGCCCCATTCCCGACCTGAAGATATACGTGTTGGATCAGCAGTTACAACCTGTGCCTATTGGGATTCCCGGCGAGTTACACGTTGGAGGCGCTGGTTTAGCTCGTGGTTATCTCAATCGACCAGAACTAACGACCGATCAATTTATATCCAATCCCTTCAGCGATGATCCGGATACTAAATTGTATAAATCTGGTGATTTATAGTCAATTTCATATGACTTCATACTAGATTTGCTCATTTTATTTTAATATTGTATAATAAAAAAAATGATAAAATTTGTTTGAAATATTATAAAACATAGAGGTAAAAAATGTCTTTTCAAGGAGTTGAATTTACACCAGAGATGAGAAAAATGGTAGTGAATGTAAAACAATTTTTTGATAGCGTAAAAATTACTCAAGACATCTTTGAAAAGCCGGCTGCCCAACTCGCAGCAGCCGCCCTCAATATTAGCGAATCGACAGTTAAAGTGATAATGGCCTCCTTCAATAAAAATGGTGAAGAAGGTCTCTGCCAGAGTAAATTCCAACAACGTGGGCGTCCGGCATATGCTATAGGAAGCGGCATTGAGCCTATTATAAGGCAGTATATCCGTAAAGCAAATCAAATTGGAGAACAGGTGAATATCGAAATAATCCGTCAGTTTATGAAAGATAATCTTCATTGCGATGTTGCTCATACCACCCTATGGAGAACACTGCTGCGATGGGGGTTTGAGTTTGGCACAGGAATTCGATCAGCCCTGCTCAAAGAGAGCGAACGAGTTGTGATAATGAGACGGTGATATTTGAGATTAAAACGTGCGAATCGTGATAAAAATGGGAATATAGACCGCCCTGAAGTTTACTTAGATGAATCCTATATCAATAAAAATCACTCTGGCGATGACACTTGGTATTTTGAAGAAGATGGGATAATTATTGGAAAACCGACCGGAAAAGGCGATCGTTTGATAATTGTGAATGCAATAACAAAAGATGGATGGGTGCCAAAAGCAAGGCTTGCTTTTAAAGCATCAAAAAAGACAGGTGACTATCATGCAAATATGAATTGGAATAATTTTTCGGAGTGGTTTCAAGAAAAGTTGCTGAAAAATATTCCGGGAAATTCATTGATAATTATGGACAATGCAGCCTATCATAACGTACTTATTGAAGAAGCGTTTCCAAAAAAAGTCATTCAGTAAAAAGATTGCGTGAATGGCTGTCAAATAATAAAATTCCCTGGACAAAAGATATGTTGAAGTCAGAACTTTTCGAATTATGTTCACGATTTGCAGCAAAACCGGAATTTCTAATTGATAGCATTGCCCGCAAACATGGTCATTCTATTTTACGAACTCCTCCTTATCATCCAGAGTTACAACCTATTGAAATCTGTCAGGCTATTGTAAAAAACCATGTTGCTCAAAATAATAACTTCACAATGAAAAAAGTCAGGATTTTACCAGATGAGGGTTTTGAGAAAGTGACATCTAAAACTTGTGAGAGATTAATTAAAAAAATATACTCATGTGAGGATAATTTTTGGAATGAAGATACCAAAAATGAAGAGTAAAACTAGTACGAAGTCATATGAAATTGGCTATAATATAGTTAATAACATTGCCATCCCATTCAATACCCTGTAGCTTATCAATGTATTCCGTGCGATCATCAGCTGCATTTTGAAACTCAGTATCATTTTTCAAATATGATTT
>JAAERC010000362.1 GCA_024230695.1 Candidatus Zixiibacteriota bacterium | reverse complement strand
CTATCTGACGAAAAGGCAATAGATTTACCATCAGGTGACCAGGTTGGCGATGATTCAATTGCCCAGCTTTGGGTCAACCGTTTTTCAACACGTCCATTTTTATTAAGTAAATATATCTCGGAGTTTCCATCCTTGGATAAAACACACGCGATTTTTCTACCATCGGGTGAAACTGCCGGAGCTATGTTAAGTCCGGGATATTCGGCCAAAAGTTCCACCGAATTATCTTTAAGTTTCAATTTATAGATTTTCGGGTCACCATCTTTGTAACTTGTAAAATATACATAGTCACCATCGGGTGAAAAAGTGGGGGAGATGTTAATAGAATTGTTATTGGTTAATTGAAACTCGTTCTGGCCGTCATAATCGGCAATAAACAATTCTTTGGCGTCATCGATTTTTTTCACATAAACGACTTTGGTCCGATAGACAGATCTATCACCTGTGAGGGCTCTGACTATTTCATTGGCCATATCATGCACAGCCGTCCGGTATTCATTTTTATGAGATTCAAAGGTTCCTTTTTTGATTTCTTTTTTGGTGTCAACATCATAAAGTCGATACCTCAGTCGAATATTACTTCGTGGGAATTCGGTTTCCAGTTTGACTAAATATTTTGTCCCCAACCATTTCCATGCCGAGATAGTCATAACGTCAAGTTCGAGATGTTTCAGGAAAAACTTGTAAAAAAGAACTATTTCAAAATATGGTGAAAAATCGAGATCACGACGTAATATTCTTCCGGCGTATGTCATCAGGGCCGAATCAGACTCGGTAATATAATCAATTCCAATATACCTTGCTTCTTCAACAGATATTTTGGTCGG
>JAAERC010000361.1 GCA_024230695.1 Candidatus Zixiibacteriota bacterium | reverse complement strand
TACATTTTATGCTCAGATCGCCAATGTTATATTTGTTTTTATCTTTACGGGAATCAATATGATTCTTTATCCGAAAATTATAGAATCATTTCAGAAAGGCCGCTTTGATACTTATCATGCCTTGATGAAAAAAATGAGTATTGGCATTATCGGAGGAATTGTATTACTTTCGACAATTGCCGCATTGCTTATTAAGCCATTGCTGGTAATATTGGACCGGCAGGAGTACACTCAATATAGTAATATCTTTTATCTTTTATTGATCGCAGTCGCTTTTATGACGGCATCTTTTATTCCACATTATGTTTTATTTGTCAGGAAAAAAGATAAAGCGATTGTCGGATCATCGATTGCGGCATTGTGTATAGCGGCGATTAGCAATTTTATTCTGGTTCCTGTATATGGTTTGGAGGGAGCGGCCTTTGCCGCTATTGCCTCAATGGCAACAATGTTTCTTGCAAAGTTGATGATGGCACTTAAACAAGATAGAGCAGAGATGAATAAAGTCGAGCAAACCGGTCAGCCGGTGAGTTTGTAGCGGGGTATTGCTGTTGAAGATCAATATTCGATACATACTATTAAAAATCACTCTGGCAACCTTGTTAATTCAAACATTTGTGGTAAGTAATGTCGTCAAGGGCTTGATTATTTCTTATGTTTGTATTCTATTACATTTTCTTAAGGATACTATCCATGTTTTCATCGATAAAAAGCAGATAAATATTTTTCCTACTTTTTTGATTTTTATCTGCGGGTTTGTGGCCTGGCAATTGTTAAGTCAGCTTTTTAATTCTCTTTATATGCCAACTTTTGATACTCTTCCCCCCTGGGTTATGGTTTCATATGAAGGTACATCGGTCAGTGTTTTTCGCAAAAGTATGTTCACTCAAAGCGCATATTTAATCACCTGTGCTATATTTTTTATGTACATCTACCGATATCTAATCATTTTTGACGAATCCAAACAGATTATTAAGATTGTCAGAAACGGTTTGATATTTTTTATTGCCTTTGGCTTCTATGAGGTAATCGGTTATTCGGTGACTGGATTCAATGTTGATTTTATTTCCAATCGGTTAGTTGGTGAGGGCTGGCATTATGGACTGCATCAGGTATTAACTTTGGGAGGAGTTACTTTTCAAAGAATGAAATCATTATCGGGTGAACCGGCAATGTTCGCCTTTTCGGTGATTCCTTTTGGGGTTTTGTTTTATTATCTAAAAGACAAATTTTATATTGTTCTATTAATCGCGGCTGTTTTGACATCGTCGACCACGGCAGTGCTAGGAATACTTCTTTTTATTCTGATTGAAGCGTTATTTTTCAAAAAATTGTTCCGACTGGTTTCAATAATATCAATAATTGTAATCGGGCTGGCTCTTATCGATTTTCAGATGCTGAACGCATTCTATGATACGACAGTTGACAAACTTACATTACAGAATGCCTCTGGTTTAACAAGATATATCAATTTTATTTCGTCGATGACGTTGTTTTTAAATGCCGATATTTTCCATATGACCTTTGGGCATGGATTCGGATATATCCGGTCAACCGACGGATTCAGCACGCTGTTGGTTAACACGGG
>JAAERC010000360.1 GCA_024230695.1 Candidatus Zixiibacteriota bacterium | reverse complement strand
TCGCCGGGCTTTTTTACCAGTATGGTAGATGCTATTCCATTTTATAAGACTGATGCCAAATCGAATCTTCAGGTTTCTGCTGAAGTTGCACAATCTTATCCAAATCCAAATGTTGATGGTGTTGCCTACATCGATGATTTTGAAGGCAGTCGTGACTCATATTCAATGGGTATTTTTAGAGAATCATGGACGAAGGCATCTCGTCCGGTTGGTTTGGATGATGACTATTATCGATCGCGGATGATCTGGTATAATCCCTATGTTCAAGTTCCCACCAGTCAAATTTGGGAACGCGAAGTTAGAGCGGGTGAATCCGGGTCCCATACTTTGAGGGTAGAATTTACGCCGCATCCTTCTGATACTTTGATTGAGGTTGTTGATCCAGTAACATCCGACACAACGGAAATATTTCCAAATAGCTGGACTGGAATTATGAGAAGTATGTCGGCCGGTGCCATAAATCAGGAACGTGCACAGCTTCTTGAATTCCGAGTTATGGGTACCCAAGGTATTATGCATGTCGAACTTGGCGCGATTTCAGAAGATGTAAATGGGAATGGAGAAACAGATACTGAGGACAAAGTAGATCCAATTTCCAAAATGACTGACGGAATTGTAGATAAAGATGAGGATTTAGGATTAGACGGATTGGCCGATATTGAGGAACCAGGATATGATAGTGAAACAAATCCTGATCCTGCGGGAGATAACTGGTGGTACAATGGATATGGGGATGTCAAATGTGACGAATGTACTAATGACCCTAATGACTACAGATTCATTAATGGAACTCAGGGGAATCGAAATGATCCTAACCGGTATGGAAAACCTGATACTGAGGATTTGGATCGCGGCGGTGATAACGATAGACAAAATGCCTATTTTTCATATGAAGTAGATCTGGCCGATGATAGATTTCTTGTCGAGAGTTCCGAGTATCCCAAAAACATATCACCAGAAAATCAGTGGAGAACTTTCCGAATTCCGGTTCGTGATCCTGATGCTCTGGATATGGCGTATAGTCAACTGACTGATGCTGATTGGGCGCGAATTAATTATATCAGGTTATGGTTTGAAGCACCCGATGAACAGCCATTTACAGTCAGTATTGCCGCGGCGGATATTATACAATCCAACTGGGAAGATACTCTGGCTATTCTTGCTCAAAATGAATTTGTTTCTCCACAGAGCAAGTTTGTCGTAGCAGCTATAAATAATCAGGAAAATGATGATTACAAATTAGATCCACCTCCCGGAGTTACCGGCTTTTATGATAAGACTGCTGATATTGTTGAGCCTGAACAATCACTGTTATTAAAATATGAGAATTTAAATCCCGGGGATACCTGTATCGCTACAAGGTTATTTTATGATACTCCAAGTTATGTTGGTTATCGCAAATTGAATATGCTTGTTCATGGCCCAGCCGATGTCGATTCAATTATGTTTTTCTTTCGACTCGGTGATGCTGAAGATCGGTATTATGAGTATCAAACAATATTGAAACCTGGTTGGCACCCTGATAATGAAGTAAATATTGATTTCAATGAGATCACGATTCTGAAGGAGTATTTACTGCAGGCCAAAGCTGAAAATCCTGATACCAACGAGATAATAGATGGTAACTATCGTGTTTGGGGTAATCCAACTCTCACGAGGGTCAAATTTCTTGCCGTTGGAGTAGTAAATATATCTAAGAAAAATGCGGCTTATTATCATCCTACCGGGGATATTTGGATAAATGAATTAAAACTTCTCGAAGTTCGTCGCGATGTTGGAATGGCGGCCCGAGTTGCAGTTAGCGGCAATATGGCTGACCTTTTTACATATCGCGCAAATTATGAGTATCAAAATAGTTATTTCCAAAAGCTGTCGTCGTCAAGTGGTTCCGGAGCAAATCTTGGAAGCGGAAAAACATCGACGACATATTCGACTGGTGTATCTCTTAATCTAAATAAGTTGCTTCCTCGATCTCTGGGAGCTAGTATTCCAATTTCCGTATCTTATAGTAAGAGAACTATTGTACCTCGATTAAAAACAAATTCTGATATTGTTTTACCTCCTGAGTTACAGGAGGAAGAAAGTACAATAAGTGAGAGCCGGAGTTTTTCAATCTCGGAATCTTTCTCTCTTAGAACGAGAAACCCTCTTTTTACATTGATAATAAATCCGCTTAAAACAAGTTTTTCATACAGCCGGGTAGAAGGCAGGTCGCCGCAACGACCCTCATCTTTTACCGAGACCTATCATATTAAGGGAAGTCATTCATTTAAATTTTCTAAGGTTCCAAGTATCAAGCCATTATTCTGGACTAGTCCGGTTCCAATAATTAAAAAACTTTCTGAAACAAAATTATATTTCTTCCCCAAATCCATCACCTCCAGCGGTAACTTTGACAGGAATTTAAGCATTTCAGAAAACTCCAGCGGTGTTGTAAGTCAAACGCTTAAGAGAACTTTTGTCGGGGATATGAAATTTATTTATGATATCTCGAATAATCTGAAATCAAATTTCAGTATGAATACAAAACGTGACCTTAATGATCCTGATAAAATAAAAATCACGCTAAATCCCAAAACATTTAAGTTGGGTCGTGAAACAAGTTATAGCCAAAGATTTGGTGCCACGTATGGATTCTCATTATTTTCATTTTTGAGCCACAATTTTATTTATAGCGCTGACTATCGGGAAAGCAGGGATGTCAGGGACAGTACACGTAATATCAACTCTACAAAATCGTATGGTGTTAATGGCTCTTTTGAGCATCAAAAGCTTTTTAATTTTGGTCTTGTCAAAAAAGATGATAGCAGATCAAATAGAAAGAGGAGAGGAAGGCGAGCTCCTATTAAAAAAGATTCAATAGTTGTTGAAGTAAAAGAACATAAGAGTCTCAAGGTTCGCATTCTTACCCCCGTTTCCAAAGTTCTGACGGCCCTGACCAGTTGGCTTAGACCAATCGGCTATGAATTTAGTGAGCGATATAGTTACGCCTACACTGGAGTTACAGAACGTGCTAAATTTGCCTTCCAATTCGGCTTTAGTGATGAAATTGGTGTTCCGGTTAAATCATCAATGACCGGTTCTACCAGATCGACTTCTGTTACTAAAGCGACCAACTATTCATTTAGAACCGGCACGATATTTTTTGGTGGATTAAAAACTGATATTAGTTTTTCCCGTAAAATTAATCAGGATATAATTAAAACGACTAATCGTAATAAGGTCGTGGCTACGACTTTTCCAGATATAAGTTTTACAATCAATGAATTAAGAACATTTAAATTTCTTAATTCTTTTATTAGAAAATTCAGACCCCGAACCGCATTTTCCAGATCTGTTGATAAATCGTATAATCTCCAAACTGGATTTCAAACAACAGAAAAATCTAGCATTCGTCAGAATCCAATATTGGGCTTATCGGCGAATGTTTTGGGAGGAGTCCAACTGACTTTTTCAACCGATCGTTCTGTTTCTGAAAGTAAATCTCTCAATTCTCAAAACGGCTCAATCTCCAGTAGGAGTCGATCGACC
>JAAERC010000359.1 GCA_024230695.1 Candidatus Zixiibacteriota bacterium | reverse complement strand
TCCACACGCTCGAGTCAGAATAATATTTATATTATGGATTTAACCGACTCAACTGTTACCCAGATGACAAATGATACACATGGTGAGTATGGGCCTGTTTATTTTACACCAAACGGTCACCAGATTATTTACTCCACCGGGGGGACCTCAGCAAAAGATATTTATATTATTAATATTGCCAATACGGTCCGTACAGAACTAACAGAAGGGTACCATAACGATTTTAATCCACGTATCTCACCGGATGGTTTGAAAATTGCATACACATCACAGCAATCTGGAACAAATTTTACAGATATATATGTTTGTGATTTAGATGGATCCAATAATATGAATGTTAGTCAATCATCGAACTTCAGTACCAGCACCAGTTGGTCACCCAATAGTCAGAAGGTTGCATATACTGAAGCTATTTCAGGATCATTATCAAATATTTTTACGGTCAATATCAATGGCACCGAGCGGATTTGTCTGACTGATAGTATTCCGACGAATTTTGAACCAAAATGGTCGCCAGATGGTTCATCGATAGCCTACGTTTATTTAGATGATAGCGATTTTGAAATATATCTTATGGATGCTGATGGTGCCAATAAGACCCAGTTAACAGACTCTAATGCCAGAAAAAACAGTTTGGTTTGGTCACCAGCCTTATAGCATTTAATGCAAATTTTGCATTTACTTTGTTATTTACATTGATAATAACATGTCCAACATTAAGAATCAAAATGCTTCAATTTAGTTGGATAACATTTTCAATTTTTCTGTTTATTCTGACTTTTCGTCGATTGTCTAATTGCGACAGATCAGTCTTTAGATAGTTATAGATAGCCTTAATTACTTTATTACAATCATCTTTATTAACTACAACATAAGATAAATTGGAATTATCATCCAAAACACAAAACTGAGGGGAGATCTTTATTGATTCCAAAGCCCCAATAATAGAACCAGTCCAATTGTTTTTCTTAAATAGTTTATCAACTACAATTGCAATAACTGAAAAGTTTTTAGATACACCTATATTTACATGACGGTATATTAATCTCCTTTTAAGATTTTCTGCAACTCTTTTACACGATGATATTTCAAGCAATAAATTAATATTTGAGCAGGAAGTTGTCATAGATTTAATATTTACTTTTTCTGATTTTATTATGTTTAGAACTTTCCCGATAAAGTTTGGGTTATTACCAAGGCTATTTCCAGAAAGCGATACAATACCAAAATCATTACTGGTTGAAATTCCAAACATTCTTCTATTATTATTTTGTCTTCCTCCGGTAATAAAAGTACCGCCATTCATATTGTTTTTAACGCGATTGATACCAAATAACCGGATTGGGATTTGCCTTTTTGCCAATGGTGCAATCAAAGAAGGATGGATTATTTTTGCCCCAAAAGCAGATAATTCCTCAGCCTCAGAATATGTCATTGTCGGGATTTGGAAATTATTCGGGATAATTGCCGGATCAATACAATGGATTCCCTCTACATCTTTCCATAAATCAAGAGTTTTGGCGTTAACGCATACTGCCAATGCGGCGGCACTATAATCGGAGCCGCCACGCCCCAAAAGGGTAATTGACTCTGTCTTAGAAATACCATAAAAGCCCGGAATAATATATATCTTGTCTGGCTTGATATTTTTCTGAATATTACGCTTGCTCAAAGGGATATTGATTTTTGCGTTGTCAGGTTGTCCGTCTGTAATTAATCCAAATTTTTCAGGCAATGCCTCAACGGCATCAAAACCTTGATTTTTTAGTACCAATGAGAGTGCAAATGATGATAACCGCTCACCGAAACTAGCCACATAATTATTATATTCAGTTCTATTACCATGTAGTTTTATTAAACCAAGACAGTCCTTAAGAGATTTTAACAGTTTCAGTAACGCCTTATTATGAACTCGACAATTTGTAACATACGGCGAATAAAAGGAAACCGTTCGCTTATACAATGTATCTATAATTTTAGTAATTATGCTGTCAGATAAATCTGTCTGAATCGATTTTAATAAAAAATCGGTACATCCATAAAATGCCGAAACCACAATTATCGTATTACTATTATACTTTTTAAGCGCCAAAAGAATTTTAGAGATATCATCCGGATGTCTTAATACCGAACCACCAAATTTAACAACTACTCTATTCATTGTTTTAATTTCCAAACGTTTTTAAAAATAGTTCCGCATTGGCGATCGAACCGGCGGCCGCACCCCGTACTAGATTATTAACCAGCACAATAAAACGTGCCCTGTTATTTTCTACTTGTAAGCGACCGATTCTTACTTGCATACCTGATGGGTTTCCCAAAAACGATTTAGTTGGGCTTAATTCTCTGTGGTCATCGCTATATACAATCGTCTGGTTTGGCAACGATGGTAGCTGATACGACTGCATTCCAAAGTTTCCCCAATTTTGTAATATCTCTTTTTTGCTTATCTTATCTGCAAAATCGACCCAGACTGATATTAAATGTCCAAAAGGTACCGCCACTCGCACACAGGTCGGAAAAATATTAATATCGGTTTTAAATATTTTATTGATCTCCAATGGGATTTTATTTTCCTCACCATTTATCTTAGTGAGGATCCCTCCCGCGATATCAAGAGATGGTATTCCCGGGTAACCGGCTCCCGAAATAGATTGATAGGTGGCGACCGTAAGACCTGTGATCCCCAAATTCATTAATGGCGCGATTGATAAAGCCAATCCCGAAACCGCACAATTAGAATTACAGATAATAAATCCGGACTCAGGAAATCCTTGTGGTTTTATTTGATTTATATCATAACTATTGATTTCAGGAATAATGATAGGAGTATTTGTTTCCATTCTGTGAGCGCCGGCATTTGAAAATATAAAAAAACCTTCTTGTCGGAGATTATCCTCAATCTCACCGGCTACATTTCCTGGCAAAGCACTAAAGACTATTTTTACGCCGCGCTTCCTTAACTTATTTATGTCATTTTTTTCAAAAGATGATTCAACCAAAGATTCCGGCTTTTCAACCGGCAACAACCATGGGATATCTTTTCCATATTGTTGGCCTTTTCTTTTAGAAGTGGCACAGAACATAACCGGCTCAAACCAGGGATGAGTTGACAATAACCACGCAAAGATTTGTCCAACAATTCCGCTTGCACCTAAAATTGCAACCGGTTCACGAAAGATATTATTTTTATTTGATTTAATGATCGGCATATAAAAATTCCTTCAACAAAGATGTTAGCTGGTTGTACTCAATCAGGAAGCAGTCATGTCCAAAATCCGAAACGATCTCACGATAAGCCGCACCGCTAACATGATTTGCAATAAATTTCTGCTCGCAAATTGGAAAAAGAATATCACTTGAAATACCTATTACCAAAGTCCGCGATTTTATTTTTCCAAGAGCATTAATAAGTCCGCCTCGAGCCCGGCCAACATTATGCTCATCCATAGCTTTAAGAAGAATCATATATGACTGGCTGTTAAACCGCCGGATTAACTTGTCGCCTTGATGCCGCATATATGAAGACGCCAAAAATGTACTTGGGTTATCTTCCTGATCACTTTGAGTTTTATCGAATGTCTGGTAGCTTCGATATGATAACATTCCGATTGCCCGAGCGGCTTTAAGCCCGCTATTACCGGCTTGAGGAGAATTATTTTTTATTGTTGGGTCAGCCTCAATTGCCATTCTCTGAGCCTCATTAAAGGCAATCCCCCAGGGAGAATGTTTAGCATTGGTCGCGATTAGAACAACATTATCAATAACATCAGGCCTAAAGACCGACCATTCTAATACCTGTTGTCCGCCCATAGAACCTCCAATACAGAGATGTATTCGATCGATACCCAAATATTTTTGTAATTCAATATTTGCCCGAACAATATCTCGGTTGGTGATAGCCGGGAAATTGCCGTAATATGGTTCTCCGGTTGTTGGATTGATGCTTAAGGGGCCGGTTGTACCATAACATGAACCAAGCATATTGGCGCAGACAATATAATATTTCCTTGGATCAAACAATTTACGATGACCGACAAGTCCGCTCCACCACTCAAGAGGATTTCCGGAACCGGTTAAAGCATGACATATCCAGACAACATTATCTTTTTGGGCGTTCAGTTTACCAAGTGTACTGTATCCAATTTCAAGTGATGGTAATTCCATTCCGTTTTCGAGTACAAAAGATTTATCGCTAACAAATTTGATAGTTTCCTGAATCTGTCTATTTTGAGTTAACATTATTCCCTCCCGCCTTTTCTAATGATTTTTTGAAATCATCAATAATATCATCGATATGCTCAAGTCCGACCGAAACACGGATCATGTCGGATGAAACACCTGAACTTATTCTCTCCTCTTCACTTAATTGCTGATGAGTCGTTGAGGACGGATGAATCGCCAATGTGCGAGCATCACCGACATTGGCAAGATGACTGACCAACTGAAGATTATTAATAAATTCAACCGCCTTATCATATCCGCCCTTTATTGAGAAACAGAGAACGCCCCCGGCACCATTTTTTAGATATTTCTGCGCTAGTTTATGATAGAGGTTTGAGGGTAACCCGGGATAACTAACACTTTTTACAGCCGGATGATTCTCAAGCCATAGAGCCAGCTTTTGCGTATTTTCGACATGTCTTTCAACTCGCAAGGATAATGTCTCTAATCCCTGAATTAACAAAAATGAATTAAACGGACTTAATGCAGGTCCAAAATCACGAAGCCCCTCAACTCTGGCACGGATTATAAAAGAAATATTCCCAGAAGGGCTATTGGCGCCGAAACTGTCCCAATATTTTAATCCGTGATAACCATCCGATGGTTCAGTGAACTGTTTGAATTTGCCACTGCTCCAATCGAAATTGCCGCCATCGATAATAACACCCCCAAGGCTGTTTCCATGTCCGCCGATCCATTTAGTCGCAGATTCGACAACTATATTGGCACCATATTTTATCGGTTGGCAAAGATACCCGCCCGCACCGAAGGTATTGTCAACTACCAATGGAATTTTGTGTTTTGTGGCCAATTGAGCAAACTGTTCAAAATCGGGAATATTAAAACCGGGATTACCAATTGTCTCGAGATAAATGGCTCTGGTTTTATCATCGATCTGTTTTTCAAATTCATTTGGATCATCAGATTGAATAAAACGGGCATCTATCCCCAGCCTTTTAAAATTGACCTTGAATTGATTATAAGTGCCGCCATATAAATAGGTCGAGGTAACAAAATTATCCCCGGCTTCAAGTAAATTATTTAAAGCTATAAATTGTGCCGCCTGTCCTGATGCCACAGCCAATGCCCCGGTACCACCTTCAAGTGCCGCCATTCGTTTTTCAAAAACATCAGTTGTAGGATTCATCAGACGTGTATAGATATTCCCAAATTCCTTAAGAGAAAATAGGTTAGAGGCATGTTCAACATCCTCAAACGCATATGAGGTCGTCTGATAGATTGGCACTGCCCGCGCGCCGGTAGTCGGATCCGGCTTATAACCGGAGTGAATCTGCTTGGTTTCAAATTTTAGTTCCTGAGACATATCGTTCCTTTCAAAAATTAACAAAAAAAAAGGAGCCTTTCCTGATAGAAAGGCTCCTGTAATATTTTTTGATATTATTTTAAAATGCTAAGTCCTATATACTTCGCCTTCCTTATGTAAATTAGGCATACCCATAGCCATCTCCATGAACATGATACTGGAGTTCAAGATGGTATTCTTCGGAGTAGAACTGATGGACGAAATATGTAGGGTCAAATTATACAATTTTATAAAATTCCTTCACTTTGAAATAATATATCGGCAATCCGAAAATTGTCAACAGTTATTTTTCTATTTTAAGGTTATGGCAATTAATATGGTGCAAAACAGAAATTATTTTTAGGATATTTAGCAATGATATGCTAATTGGTGTTAACGATCAATTCGATCTGCGCCAGCGCGGCGGTGAGAGCATGTTCAACACGAAGAACCGATTGGCTGAGTCTATATGGCCTAAATCCTGTTTCCTTCATTAGATCGATTTCAAATGGTACCCAGCCGCCCTCAGGACCTATAACCAATGCAAGTGGATTATTTCCACAAGAATAAAAACTATTTAAGAAACAATCGGTTTCAATGTCGGGTAATAACTTTATTGTTTTATCATCGCATACACTTGGGAAATAATCCTCAAAAAAAGGCTTAAACCGTTTGTGGATTGTCACTGTCGGTAATTGCGTATTTTTCCCCTGAGATAATCCTTCAAGCAAATATGGCTTAATATTTCCCGGTTCAAGCAATGGAGAATGATAATAACTTTTTTCTACCCGGTTGGCTCGAATGAAATGAATATTTTTAATACCCATCATCGCCGATGTTATAAGTACTTTTTTAACCGTCTGAGGACGGGGCAGAGCACATATTAATGTTTTTTCCGGTTTGATTTCTATCTGCGGTTGAAGGTATTTTGATTTGATAGTGAGTTGTTCACTGCTTATACTATCGATTTGAGCAATTCCGGTCGATCCATTTAAAATTCCAATTTCAATTTCATCACCGATGGATAACTTGAGAATATTTATTATATGCTCAAAACGAATATCTTTGAGCGCATATTTGTTCTTTTCAACCAAATCATTCTCTGTCAGTATTATCAGATTCATATGTTAAATATAATTAGATTAATAATAAAAGTGATGATTTATTTGCTAAATCATCAAAATTGATTTCAAAAACGGCGATTTTTATATCAAATAGAATATACTTGTTTTCATGCAGAAGTATCTGTATTATTAATGATACAAATTCATATATAAAAATTCTTTGGAGGGAATTATGCGCAAATCCAGTTTAAAACTGATGATTTTGTTCGGGCTGTTTTTTGGTTTAATTTGCAGTCAGAATTACTGTCTGGCTGATAGTGAGAAGCAAAGCTCACTTATATCTCTTGAAAACTTAAGGTCATCCGGTGATGATTGGGAGGTTTCCAGTTTGGATATTTCTCCGGATGAAGGAAAAATCAGACTTCGTCATGATAATTGGCTGATGTATTTCCTGCACTGGCGTCCTCTTGATAGTACAAATAATGAATTGTCGATTGCCTATGTTGAAAACCATCTGCTCAATTTTTGGGGAACGGCCATGCCGTTTAAATTGATCGGCGATACCGGCACCGTTGAAATTGCCGGCCATACCGCTTATTATGTTGGTGCGACAATAGGCGATGCCATGATAAAAACGCGTTTTATTGTTTGGAACTGCGAAAAGACAAATCGTCAATTCACCGCCGACTGTAATGTTAATCTAAAAATGGGAACATTGGAGGATAAACTAAAACTCCAATATGAGATCACATCAACTATTTGTTGCCATGAAGATTGTACCATATCTGACAATACCAAACTGCCAAAATCATATACATCAAAAGAATGGGAGCTATCGTTTAACAAACCGCGTGCCTGGCGAACACTTCCATTTGAGACCAAACAATGGTTTCCAGATGGTATTAATAAAACTAAAGGGACCCTCTGGACACTTATGACCAACTCTCAAAAAGTTGTGGAACTATATTGGAGTAAACATAAGGAAACATTGTCAAATGAAAAATTATTAAAATCATTGGATAATTTGATTATAGACTCGCTTCAAGCCAAACTGTCTCCGGGAATAGTGTCATATAAAGTTGACACTACCTATGCAAAAGGGGATAGGTTTTGGGCAGAGGGTACATTTGTCTGGCTGGAAAATTACGATGGACAATTATTGGCCGATAGTTATACTTTTATAGCAATGCTTGGAACCAAAGGAGATCAGGATTACCTATTGTTTGCCGGTCTGACTCATATGAATGAAATATGGGGGCGTAAAATCGATTTAACCCCATCCCGTGAAACATTGCACCGCTTTTTAATAGAAGAAATCAAACCAGCCGTTAGCTTCTACAGATAAAAGTATTAATAAATTGAAAAGGAAATTAAATGTTAAAAAATCTTCAAATTTGTAGATCAGTAATTTTTATTACATTTTTATTTATTGCTTTTGGTTTAGTTCAAGCCAACGAATCAATTAAATTTGAATGTGACTATATGAGCGAGCCGTTACCCGATGATATACCTGTAAAATTTTCTTCAATAGTAAATACATTTGATGCCGATGAATACCGGATTACGATTTCTCCCAAAGGCGATGAAATAGCTTTCAGTCGTGGCGGCTATATTCTCTTAACTAGAAAAATGGACAATGACTCAGGCTGGACAGATCCTGTTCCGGCCTTTGCGCCTTTTGATTCCGAAGGCGGGGAACCCTGTTTCTCAGCCGATGGTACCAAACTATATTTCTGTTCCAGACGCGATCTACCCGGCGCCAAAGAACCACTTAATGCCTGGGTGTCTAAAAAAACCGATGGAAAATGGGCCAAGCCGTTTCATCTTGGTCCCCCGGTTATAAATCAGACGGTGCATGCGTATTCTGTTACACCCGATGGAAGTATTTATTGCACTGGAATTACATTTATTGAACATAAAGATAAGATGTATTTAGAGGTCAGACCATTGGATCCTCCAATAAAGGGATCACACCCCTTTATTGCTCCCTGTGAAAGTTATATCATCTTTGATAAAAGAGGAGAGAACAGCTATGCCTCAGATTTATATATTACTTTTAAAAATAAAGAAAACAATTGGACTGATCCAATCAATATGGGTCCAAAAGTAAATACAAAAAAGAGAGAGAATAATGCCTCAGTCTCTCCCGATGGAAAATATCTATTTATTAGTCGAGCCGGTGATATATATTGGGTCAAGGCCGATTTTATAAATGATCTAAAGAAACAGGCGTTAGGTGAATAAACAGTTTTATAAAGTAGAATATTTTCTAAACTAAATTATTCTACTTGATTTTCATCTCCAATCCGAACCGTTTGGCAATAAACCGAGCCGAGAAAATAATACTCTCTTCTGTCAGCGGTTTACACAACATCGGAGGATCATCTTCGTTAAAACCGCCGGGGCGTAATTTCTTGCACTGAAGCGATCCAAATTGTTGTTCATATTCTCTTGCGAAATCGGCACAAGCCTGCCACATCTTTTCCTGTTCAATATTTTCACGATGAGCCAACAGACTTATAAACATCAAGGTTCCCTCAACCAGTCCGCACTGAGCACCGTATAAACCGGCACCATTTAATCCCCAGCAGGCCTTATAAACTTGTTTTTCTATTTTTAATTCGAATAACTCTTCCAGAGTTCTAATTATTGTCGGGATTCATGGGATATCTTCTTTTTCGTAAGCTGTCTTCACTCGATTTGTTACTAATTTTTCAAGAGTCATTAAGATTAATCCTTATTCTTATCCTTTACCCCACGATGTGGATCATCATAAAATTGGTTTCTGTACCTTTTCCGAATGGATATCCCCCGGTGATGATAACACGATCATTTTTGTCTGCCAATCCCTGCTCTAAAGATGCTTCATTTACCTCCTGAAGCACTTCTGTAAACGATGTCATTTGTTTGACCCGTATAGCATATACCGAACGGTGAAGAGTTAGTTGATTCATAACCTTCCGGTCAGCGGTTAATGCGATTATCGGTACTCCCTGAAAAAGAGTAGAGATAAGACCGGCCGTGTATCCGGTTGTGGTCATTGCAAAAATTGCCTTAGTTTTGCACAGCTGATTTGTTGAACTGACTGCGCCCGCAATTGAGTAGGCAATCGGTTCCTTAATAAATTGGTCGTCAGGACGTACTTTTGGCTTATCATTCTCAAACTCAGCGGCATTGACAGCCGCGGTCATCACTCTGACTGCTTCAAGAGGATACTCACCGCTGGCCGTTTCTGCCGAAAGCATCACCACATCGGCATGATCAAACACCGCTGAAGCAACATCATTTATTTCCGCACGAGTCGCCCGAGGAGAAAACCGCATTGATTCCAGCATCTGAGTGGCAACAATAACCGGACAATGATGCCGATTCGCTTTCTTGATGATCTGCTTTTGGAGGCGAGGCAATTCAGCAGGGGGGAGCTCGACCCCAAGATCACCACGCGCAATCATGATTCCATCGGAAAGCTGTATTATCACATCAAGATTTTCAATAGCTTCTCTTTTTTCAAGTTTGGCGATAATCTTCTGTTGTCCACCATGATTTTTTATCAGTTCCCGAGCTTCGACTATATCATCACCCGAACGAACAAATGAAAGGGCGATAAAATCAGCCTCCGCTTCAACGGCGGTTCTAATATCATCACGGTCCTTTTTGGTTATCGTTGGAATTTTTATTTCGGTGTCGGGCAGGTTGATTCCTTTAGCGGGAAGAAGTTTGTATTTGTTGCAGGCCTCAGCAAGAACACCATTATTATCAATTTTAAGAATTTTCAGAATGAGATTCCCATCATCGAGTATTATCCGTTCATCCATTCTAACAGAACTGATGATCTCGGGATGGTTAACTCCAATGATTCGATTTTTTATATCAGATTTCCCGGCACTGATAGTGATATTGTCACCTTTTTCAAGATCGATCTCGCCTTTAAATCGGTCAAGACGCAATTTGGGGCCGGAGATATCAAACAACAATCCAGCGGGAAAATCATTACCAGAAGACGCCTCGCGAATTAAACTTACCGCTCTAAGAAAATCATCTTTATCACCATGCGAGCAGTTGACCCTGAAGGCATTAACCCCTTCTGCCATCAGCTTATGCAGAACTTCTACCGAAGCAATCGACGGGCCATAGGTGGCAAGTATTTTAGTATGTTTCATATTGATTTAAATATTTAGATTAGATGTTCAAATCAACAAAAATTTTCAGGGTCAGTTGTATCCAAAAAAAAACCTGAGAAGCTATCTATAAAATAACTTCTCAGGCCGTTGCCCCTTTTTGTCTTTCTCCAAGCTGCTAACTCGATCCTGCAGTGACTCCCTTTGCTCAACCCAAATTAAGGGCAAGCATTCCCCTCTATATTTTTTTGCGCAACTAATTCTTTATTATAATCCGGAAGATATCCATGATCATTTTTATGAACCGTCAAAAGTTGTTTTTGCATATCTTCCGGGTTATTACATACATTCACTTGAAAATCATAAATTCCATCAATTGAAACAGAATGTTTACTGTCAAAATG
>JAAERC010000358.1 GCA_024230695.1 Candidatus Zixiibacteriota bacterium | reverse complement strand
GATTCAACTGAAGTCTGAAACTGAAGCCGGCTACAGTGTCGGCAAAATTATTTAAATAGATTGGAATTATGACATCCGGAGGGTCCGGGCAGTTATTGGTCATAGTATCACCAACTTTAATCTCCAATGAATAAAAATCCTGGGAATAGGCAAGTTGAGAAAGGCCAAGAATAATCATTATAGCAATAATGATTATTCTGGTTTTAAAGAGTCTGGTCTTACAGTACATAAGCAACTCCTTCCGCGACAACGCGGCGTTAATAACTTTCTTTTTTCAGTTCAATCCTGTTTAGACAGGTTTTCAGATAGCTATTAAGCCAATAAGACTATTCCTAAATAAGAAGATATTGCTATAATATTAATATAAGTTGTAACCCATATTTGTCAAGATATTACTGTAAAATACTTTACCTCAAATAATTCTTGACATAATCAGATCAGTGTGTTAATTTGAATAGTAATAGGTAAAATAACTTACAATTTGTAAATAATCTTCGTCTCTTATTAGGTAACATACCTTACTAACCGCTTGAATAGGAGCACACATGAAAAGGATTTCTTTCTTATCAGCTTTGCTGGCCGTGATTCTATTTGTATCCCCCATAATGGCAATTGAATTTGTTGTAGAGATGTCGGGGGAAACTTTTTATCATCCGATTTTATCGGAAACTTTCTACAAGGCCAATATCGATATGTATATGGACCTGAAAATGGCCAATAATGATGGTATTGAACATACCGGTTATAGTCATCCTCAGCGATTTTTTGGCCGAATTGATGGTGTTGAAACTGACGGTGTCAACATCAATTGGCTGGACATGGGAGGCGACCCGGGTGGAACTGGACCTATTGAAAGAATGAATGGTTGGGAAGAGGGCGGAATGTGGCAATTGATGAGTGCCATTACTGTTTCCAGTTGGGATGGCAATTTGCCAGACTCGGTGAACCATACTACGGCTACTATAAATGGCTGGCTGCCAACAGATACCGATTTATTAACCCGTTTTCGATATCATTTTAATATGCCATTGGGCGGTTCTGATATCGCCGAATTTTGTATTGATTCCACTGATTGGGGCGGATCGGGCTGGGATTGGTTGTTTCCAACTGTCCAAAATTTTGGAGGACCATATTGTTTTAAGTTTGCGGCAGTTCCTGATATGGTTGTTGATACCGATTATTTATTTTATCAGGCTGACATAGATGATGTCTTACCAGATCAACAATTTATTACAATTGCAAAAACCGGAGATCAGGATCATCTGGATTGGTCTTCCATTAAAACCAGTTCATGGTTGAGTATTATCCCGTCATCGGGGATAATGGAGGATGACCCGGTTACTATTCAGGTTGTTCCTATTACAACCTCTCTTCCGGCGGGTATTTATTATGACACAATTAGTATAATAGCCCCCGAAGCCGGAAACAGTCCTCTAAAAATTGCGGTTGAGTATGAGATATTGGACCAACCGCCGATAATTGAAATTACTCCTACAAACTTTATTTTTAATGCTGTTGCGGGAATGTCAAATCCGACTGATCAGTTTCTTTCAGTCAGTAATATTGGATTCACCGATTTGAATTGGACAGCCTCCAATACAGAAAGCTGGCTGTCTCTTGCTCCGACCTCTGGGTTGAATGCCGGCAGTGTCACATTGTCAATTGATATTACCGGTTTATCTTATGGTTTATTTTACGATTCTGTTGTTATCAGCGACCCATTGGCAAACAATAGTCCTCAAAAGGCTTATGTTCAGTTGGAGATATCTTCTGACCTGCCGGTTATAGAGATAGATTCGACGCATATTTTTGTTATTGCTAATGTCGATTATGCCCCTGATCGAACATTTAATATCTCTAATAGTGGCGCCGGAACGATGAATTATTATCTTGAAGAAGATTCCCGGCATATTATTGGTCTCACGCCGGTTTCAGGATCAGTTCCTCAGGAAGTTACGGTTAATTTTAAAACCATTGGCGAGGCTGGATCTGATTATTATGATACCGTTTGGGTATATTCCGATGAAGCGGTCAATTCTCCCCAATTTGTAGAATTTTTGTTTCATTTTACAGATGATCCAGCCGTTATCGGTGTGGATAAATCTTCTTTTGAGATGGAATATTATGAGTGCGGGCAGGGTGTCAGCTCGCCTACTTTTGACGAGCCACTACAGTTTCAATTATTGAATATTGATGGCGGTATGCACGAGCCATTTTCATTTAATATTACTCATAAGTTCGACTGGTTAACTCTCAGCCAAACAACCGGAGATGCTCCGTCCTCAATCCGTCTTAGTTATGAATATAGGGGCTTGGCGGTTGGTATTTATTATGATACATTGCATATCTCAGCCATAAATGCCATAAACAGTCCAATCAGAATCCCAGTAACAATGACAATTCTGGAGGCCACCGAAGATCCTGAAATCATTGTGGCCGCTGTTACTCATCCACTTATAAAATTTGCCGCGCAGATTAATAAGTATGGACAGAGTTCCTGGTTCGGAGTCAATAATGGGAATCCCGGTTGTATGGATTGGGAATTTACATATCTTCCACCATGGTTGACAGTTGAAATTGACCCGGCAACATCGTATCCGTGGAATATGTGGTTTACGCCTTCAGGGCATGGAATTAACCGGGGAGTATATCTTGATGATATCCTGATTGAATCATCGACGGCAATATATTCACCATATGTAGTTAGTTGCGAGTTATCGATTTTTGAACTTTTTGGCGACTGCAATTTTGACGGGATCATTGATATTTTGGATTTAGTTTATCTGCTGAATTTTATTTATAAAAATGGACCGCCTGCATTACCAATTACAAGAATCGCTGATTGTAATTGTGATGGGGAAATAGATGTTGTCGATCTTGTAATAGCATTAGATTACGTTTACAAAGGCGGCGCACCCCTATGTGGAAATCCATATTAAGTTATCATCATATTGAATTTATGCAAACCGCCACTTTTTTATTGGCGGTTTGTTTATTTTGAAGACCTGATATGGTTCTAATTTGAATAAACCTTCAATTAATTGAAATCAATAACAACCACTATTTTCTTGACATAATTCAATATACAAGTATCTTTATATGATACTGCCATATGCGGAAAGGAATTACATAAAGAAACCCAATTCCTCACTGGGTATTTTAATATTTTTGCCAACAACAAACCATATCGAGGTATTTAATGAGATTTTTTCTAACTATTTTTATAATTGTAGGTTTAACACTTACTTCTTTTGCATATGATGATGTTTCCGAAATGCCATTTCTACATCTTGATCCCGATACTATGACGGCATCACAGAGTCATGCCGTTTTGGCCTCAGGTAAGGCAAATAAACTTGAGAGTATGAGATCGAAGTTGAATACTACCAGGACTACATTTTACGACCAATCCGAATATGATGTTTTGTATTATAAATTAAAAATCACAATTGATATCGAAAATGAATATATTGATAGTGCCACCGTTTTAGTCAGCGCAAAATCTACGATCACTGGCCTAAATATGATGGAATTGGACTTCGTTGATAGTTTGCCATATGAATATGGCTATCCTGTTGGCTTGGCTCTTATTGTTGATTCAGTTTATACCGAAAGCGGCTCACTGAGTTTTGAACATCATGATAATAAACTGATAGTAGAATTAGACCAAACATATAATTTGGATGATGAATTTTCATTCTCGGTACGGTATCATGGGGCTCCTTATTCACCATACGGGTATATGACAGCCGATGGAAAAATGAATGGTGATGGCCTGGCTTTTGGGACCCAACGTTCATTACTTGGTGGTGATGGTGTCATACCGGTTTGCTACTCAAATTGTGAACCGTATGATTCCCGTCGTTGGTGGCCATGTAAGGATCGTCCCGATGATAAGGCCGATTCGGTTGATATTATTGTATCGGTACCAGAACCGTACTATTGCTCATCAATTGGCGATTTACTATTTGCTGGACCGGTTCATGGGGTGAACGGTTATATTGAATACCGCTATCATATGGGTTATCCAATTGTGACATACCTGGTCGCTATTGCAATCTCAGAATATACTATTTGGAGTGATTGGTACCATTATGGAGATAATGATTCCATGGAAGTAATCAATCATGTTTATCCTGATATGTTTGAGGATGTTCAACCTCGGCTTCAGGTCACACCTTCAATTATAGAAATATTTTCTGACCTGTTTTGTCAATATCCATTTATAGAGGAAAAGTATGGTCATGCATTTTGGGAAGTAACCGGCGCCATGGAACATCAAACCTGCACCTCGACAATGCCCAGCGATTGGGGTACAAGCCCGGCGCTTATTGCTCATGAACTTGCCCACCAGTGGTGGGGAGATATGATTACATGCGAGAGTTGGCATGACATCTGGCTTAATGAGGGTTTTGCCTCATATTCTGAGGCCCTTTATTTTGAGGTAAAATACGGTGCCGAATATTATCGCGACTATATGAGTGGTATGGAATATTGGTATGACCGATCGGTCTATATTTATGATACCACTAATGCCAATGATGTTTTTAATACTGTGGTTTATGACAAAGGTGCCTGGGTATGTCATATGCTTCGATATTATGTTGGCGATGATGCCTTTTTTAATTTACTCCAAGATTACACCGGTGGACAATATAAATATGGATCTCTGACTACAGAAGAATTTATTGAAGTTTGCGAAAATTCTACCGGAATCGAATTAAATGAATTTTTTAATGATTGGGTATATGGAATATTATATCCTGTTTATACTAGTACTTTTTATGCTGAACCGGACTTAAGTGATGGTTCATATTGGATCTGTTACAGGCTCCTCCAGACACAAACCTATGGTCCCGATGTTTTTGATATGCCGGTTGAATTAAGATTTTTTGCCAACGATGAGGTTATCTTAGATACTACTGTTTTTAATGATTCCATGAGACAATCGTTTATGTTTAACGCGTCAGAAATTCCAGACAGTGTCATTGTCGATCCTGAGAATTGGATATTAAATAAGGGATTTAATATACCCTGGAGTTATAGTCTTCTTCATTTTCCACTTGATACGGCTGATGAATATGATGAATATCTTGATACGCTTATTTGTCGTGGCGGTTCTGGCAATAATGTCTTTCAAATTATTGATGGTGTCCTTCCATCAGGATTGTCACTTGATTCACAAACTGGAATAATATCAGGAGCGCCGGATGAGTTTGGCGATTTTACATTTATGGTCCGAGTTGACGACTCCTATAGTTCATACTTTGATGAAAGCGAATATTCCTTAACGGTTAATGAGGGGATTGGCTGGCCCGGTGACGCCAATGATGATAGTATTGTAAATATCCTTGATATTGTATTTTTAATAAATTTCAAATATAAAGGCGGGGCTGCACCAACTGCTCCTCAACTCGCCGATCCTAATGTCGATTGTATAATTGATATTCTTGATGTTGTATTTTTGATAAATTATAAGTATAAAGGCGGTATCAATCCCGAACTGGGCTGTGTTGTCCTATAGCTGATCTATTACTTATCAAATTTAAAATAAAACCTGCGAAATGCAGGTTTTATCAATATCCCCTTGCGGGAAATTCCTGATTTTATATAACTATTCATGTATTATTATTTGTTACCGTAGAAATAGCAGGGTATTTGAAGATGATAAAGATTAGAACATATAAAATTATTACATTCGGTGGCCAGATGAATATAGCTGACTCTGGCTCATTATCGGGATTGATGAACGCAAGTGGGTATAAATCGGTTGAATCCGATGAAAATGCGGATATTATAATAATTAATACCTGTTCGGTCAGACAAAAGGCGGAAGAACGTGTTTTCGGTCGATTGGGTTATCTGAGTAAATATAAAAAGGATGATAATTTCAAAATAATTGCCGTTGTCGGGTGTATGGCTCAGCGAATGGCCGGACAAATTCTGGAACGAGCGCCTTATGTTGACTTTATTTTGGGTACTGATCAGATGTTGGGACTACCAAAGCTGTTAGATACGCGACATTCAACTCCGGAGGTAAAAACCGAGCTTGGCTTTGAGGAAACCAGTGATTTTACCCCAAGTCGAGATTCCAAATATTCCGCCTATGTATCGATTATTCGTGGCTGTAATAATTTTTGTACATATTGTATTGTGCCATATGTTCGCGGTCGCGAGCGTTCCTATTCAGTTTCTAAAATAGTCAAT
>JAAERC010000357.1 GCA_024230695.1 Candidatus Zixiibacteriota bacterium | reverse complement strand
GAAGCTGGCATTGAAAGATTATCAAATGAAAGTAATTAATTATAATAAGGCTATGGGAGGATTGGAGGAAAAAATGAAAGAAAAAACATCCGGATTTTCCCGGCGAAAATTTTTGGCGACCTCGGCGGCTGGAATCGTATCGGCCGGTATTGCCGGGTTATCACCCGCTCTTGCTGTTGCCAACGAGATCAAAAAACCGGCAGGTGAGATTATTTATAGACAGCTTGGCAAAACCGGTTTAAAAGTACCAGTTGTAACTCATGGCTGTGGTGCCTGCAATGATGCCAATGTTATTCAGGCGGCCTACAATATGGGTGCCCGAATGTTCGACACGGCGGCCAATTATCAAACTGGTGCCAATGAGATGCTTATCGGTTCAGTCTTGAAGAAAATGGGCGTTAGGGATAAGTCTCTTATTCTCACAAAAATTTATACTCCCGCTCAAAGAAGAGACGAGAGTCCGGAAAAAATCAAAAAGAAAATCGCCACATTAACTGAAGGCAGTCTTAAAAGACTTCGAACTGATTATGTTGATATTTTACTTATCCATGATGTTCGAACCGCCGATGTCGCCAAAAATCAGGCGATTATTGACGCTATGGTGGAGATGAAAAAACAGGGTAAGGCCAAATTTATTGGTATTTCAACTCATGCCAACATGGCCGAAGTCATCAACTCAGTTGCCGAAGTGGATGCCTGGGATGTAGTCCTTTCAACGATCAACTTCACGCTGGCCAATAATGAGGAATTTATGGCGGCCGTTGACAACGCCGGTAAAAAGGATATTGGATTTATTGGGATGAAAACATTGGCTTTTGGGGCTCAATGGCCCAATCCTGAATCGCATTCCAACTACACTACCGAAACTGTAACAACGGCATTAATGAAATGGGCGCTCCACAATAAAAATGTGGCGACGATTATGGTGGCATTTAATAATATGGAACATATGAATGTTGACTTCCCGGTTGCGCATAATATTGAATATACCGCCGATGAGAAAAAGCTGCTGACCGATAACAGCATCGAACTGGGTATGGGTATGTGCGAGCAGTGTAGTAAGTGTTTGGCAAGTTGTCCCAATGATGCCGATATTCCAACTCTGATGAGAACCAATATGTATGCAACAAAATATGTCGATTTTACTCTGGCCCAATCGGCGCTGGAAGAAATTGATAAAAATCGCGGACTGGATGCCTGCGCTTCATGTAACTCATGCTCGGCAAAATGTGTCAACACCGTTGATATTAAAAGCAGGATTAGCGAATTAAAATCAATTTATGCTTAAATGATATTATTGAAAAAAAACCCGAGTTTTAAAACTCGGGTTTTTTTATTTTTAAAATAATGATAATTGTTATTACTCAATCAACTGAACTTCACCATCAGGTTGTATTCTAAAAAACTCACCATCTTCCCAAAGAAGTGCCTGAGTGGTTGCTGAGTCCAGTGTTTTATGTTCATTGATGACGCGGTTATCATAAAAACCTGAAATCTCATCCAT
>JAAERC010000356.1 GCA_024230695.1 Candidatus Zixiibacteriota bacterium | reverse complement strand
TAAAAAAATGAGTTTTAATGTTCAGGGCGGTTTTATTGGATTACATAAATTTGAATTTTATGACAAAGACGATAAAATTGCGTCATTCGATATGAAACCAAGTTATTATCTTCGAGCCGGAATTGAATATGGCGGATAATATATATTCAAATATTTAGAAAGGGTAGACAATGAAAATTATTAGATATGCTTTCTTAATAGTAATTTTCCTGATGTTGTTAGGCAATTATATACAGGCGCAAACCGTGACTCGGGATCAGTTTCTTGATCAGTTGAAGCAATCACATCCTCTCTTTGAAAAGGAACGCCTAACAAGTGAGATAGAGAAGGAAGAACAAAAAGGCTTTTTGGGTAAAAGAGACTGGAATTTTAATTCATCTCTATTTTACTCCCACGAGGAACCTTCATTTGCCGTGATGGGACCTGAAAAAACCGATGCAATAGTTATTAATGGTGGCTTGGAAAAGATGTTTTGGAATTCCGGAGGAAGGTTTTCGGTCGCATACTCTGGGTCATATATTGATTTATCAATTGATCCGATGCTGGGTATCCCCGGGTCTTATTTTGAAAATAAACTGGCAATGACCTATACTCATCCATTAATAAAAAATAAAAACGGTTTTCTTAATAAACTGGAATATAACCTAAAGCAATTTGACATTGATTTGTCGGAAATTATTGCGCTCGAAAATCAGGAAAATTTTTTGGCGGGGCAAGCATCCAGATTTTTGGATTGGGTATTTTTTCTGGAACAAATGAGAATCATTGAACAGAGACTCAATTTAAGCGAAGAGATGCTTGTGAATATTCGTGAGAAACGCAAAGCTAATCTTATTGATGAAGTTGATCTGATTCGTGCCGAAGATGCCGTGAGAATTTCAGAGCAGAATCTTTTATTGATTGAAACCAATTTAAATGCATTAAAAGCTGAATTGGCGGAATTAACACGGGACGCAAAGTATAAAAATATTTATCCTGAATATGACCTATACACAAATGAAGAGATTCCATCGTTGGAAGAGGCGACAAATCAGTTAAGGCAAAATGCAAGATTATTGAAAACTTTTCAATTATCTATAACAAAATTGAAATATGTTCGCGAAGGTTATCTGGGAATCAGGAAAGCTGATTTATCCGCTATTGCACAACTTAGTTTAAAAAATGCAGATGAAGATTATGGTGGCTCGTTGGCAATGGATAGACCTGATGCACTTATTGGACTGCAATTGAGTTACCCGATAGGACATTCAACCGCCAAATCTAAAATATCACAAACCGGTTACCAATTAATGCAACTGGAGAAACAATATGAAGAAGTATCATTATCCCTCACATCGGCATTGGCCAATTTTCACACCCAAATAGTTGAAATGAAAGCAGTTCTACTGCTAAACCGGGAGCAGATTGAATCCTCAAAAAGGAAAACAGAAGAAGAGATAAAGCTTTACAACCAGGGACGGGGTGATTTAACATTTGTAATTCAAAGCCGAGATAGTGAACAGGGTGCGAAATTAAACTATGCCGCCAATGCCCTGAGTTATCATAAATTGCTTTTACAATACCGATCTCTGATGGATCAAATAATAAATTAGGTAATCTGTTTTTAGACGGAGTCCAAAAATGAAATCATTTTTTAGATTTTTTGCCGAACGTCATAAGCTTGCATCTCTTATTACTATTATGATAATAATGCTGGGTATTAGCACCTTAATGAGTATCAAGCGTGATATTTATCCATTTGTCGATTTCGGAATGATGCATATCCAAACTTTGTACCCTGGAGCCTCACCTGAGGATGTCGAACTCAATGTTACCAATAAAATCGAAGAGGAACTCAAAACCGTCACCGGTATTGATCGTTTTACTTCCTTTTCAATGGAGAACGTTTCTCTGGTGATGGTGATAATTGATATCGACGCTGAGGATCAAGACAAAATCAAAACCGAAATACGTGAAGCGGTAAATAGAGTAACCGAGTTTCCAACAGAGGTCACCGAATCACCTTTGGTAACCGAAATGAGCTCATCAGACATGGAGATCATCGAAGTCGGTCTAACCGGTGACGTCCCATACCGACAACTTCGTGAACATGCCCGGTTGTTTGAAAAGAAATTGAAAAATGTACCGGGCGTTTCTCATCTAAAAGGATTTGGTTATCGCGACCGGGAAATAAAAGTCGAAGTTTCCAGTAATGCTACCAATGATTACCAGATCCCAATGCGTGAGATCATCACGGCTATTAAGTTGCGCAACATCCATGGAACAGCCGGGTCATTCGAGTCATACACCAGCGAAAAAGATCTGGTCACACTGGCGCAGTTTGGCGACCCGGAAGAAGTTGGTGATGTTATAGTCCGCTCATCTTTTGACGGCCCAATTATAAAAGTAAAAGACCTGGCCGTAATCAAAGACGATTTCGAGGATGCCCGTCTGTTATCCCGAATCAACAGCAAACCGGCTATTTCATATCTTGTCTTATTGGAAAAAAACAGCGATGCCATCAGAACTATCGAGGCTATCAAGGAATTGATCGAACATGAAAATGAGACTCATACTGACACAAAAGTAGTATATGCCAACGATACCTCAGTAGTCGTCCGTAACAGCTTTGACGTTGTCCTGACAAACGGCATACTTGGTTTGATATTAGTCGTTCTACTC
>JAAERC010000355.1 GCA_024230695.1 Candidatus Zixiibacteriota bacterium | reverse complement strand
GAATCACGCAAATTGCGCCCCGACAATACATCAAAGACAACTGTCCTGACGGTATCGATGCCAATTTTTTTGATTAACTCGGCCCCACTGGTATTAAGTAAGGCTTTAGCTTCATCATCGAGCAGGTCAACGAAGCTACTTATTGTTTCATTTGAGGCCATGTAAGATTCCTATATCAAGAGGTTTTCAACAGAAATGGGGGGACAATTTAGACAAAGCACGTCTGCGGCTTCTCTCCCTAGCCAATTTTTGGCGTGTTCTTGCATTAAATTTACATATTTAGGTTCTTTATCAATTAAAACAAAACGTCTCTTTTGTTTTACAGCGGCCAGCCCTACTGTTCCCGAACCGGCAAATGGGTCTAATACAATGTCGTCTACAAATGAATAATATTTTATTACTTTGGCGGCCAATTCTTCCGGAAATATAGCCGGGTGCTTTTTATCGTGAGCCGGTTTTATTTTCCAAATATTGGTTCGCTCATAATCATCTGCTATTTTAGAGGCCCGGATTTTATCTTGATTGGGATGGGTTCTTATATTCCAATCAATCAAACGTTTTGTATGTTTCCGGTATACTAAAATATTTTCT
This sequence comes from Candidatus Zixiibacteriota bacterium, assembly GCA_024230695.1. The sequence goes on along the minus strand of JAAERC010000355.1, from coordinate 706 downwards.
GTAATTGGAACCGGTTTATATTGCAGGGGATTTCTATCGGCCGCAAATCTTCGCCCTCTACTTGTGGCCCAGCCTGCTCCCTCTGGTTTAACCCAAATAATATCATCTATAAAATCAAAACCTTCCTCTACAAATAGGCGGTGCATATCAAACGGAACAGCGATACGCCTTGAAGATTCACTACGACTTGCCCGCCGGATTAAAACGGGTGAAATATTCATTACAAAAAAACGTCCCTCATTTAAAACACGCTGGCAAGCCCTTATAACTTTCCGAATTTTGAGCAAGTATTCTTCATAAGTTATGTAATCCTCATATTCAGGCCGGGCGTTAAAATAAGGAGGCGAAGTAAATATTAAATCTATTGACTCTGCGGGTAAATCGGGCAGTATTTTTTCTGCATCTCCAAGCGCAATAGTATTTCTTAAATTAGAGGGTTTGTAAGTTTTCTTTTTCTTTCGAGGGGATTTTTTGTTATTAGCCTTATCGCGGTGCAATAATCGGGCTTCAAGCACCTCAGGGGAGGTGGATTTGTCTTGCAGAAGTAATGAAGTATAGGCATCAATTACAACTTCACCGACTCTTTCCTGAGAGTCTCGCCCCACCAATGGGACGCGCCAGACATGGTATCTGTCGTCAACTTCGGGTAAACCAAAATTTACGGCTCCAATAAGGTCAAGACTGTCAAGCCAAACGTGGGCCACTT
>JAAERC010000354.1 GCA_024230695.1 Candidatus Zixiibacteriota bacterium | reverse complement strand
GTCAGCCGATTGGCGAAGCCGGGCCTGGTGATGCGCTATCAGTGAATCTGATATCAAAACGACCTTATCCCAATACTCTGCCCAGTAATACTCATCACCGCGGTATCTTTTTTTAAACATCAGCAAATCATTCATAGAAACGCCATATTTATTAAGGATCGAATCTCGGACAACTAAAAATGAATCAGAATCATTTCGATAAAGCTCGGCGGCGATCGATGTTTCTGCTGTTACTCCCGCGAATTTGTCGAAATCTTTTAATCTTTCTGATTCCTGATTATCAGAAAAATAAAAATATCCGGCGGTAAGTAACGTAATAATTAATATGGTAAGACTAATTCTAAGTATCAAAACAGTTTTCTTTCAACTTTCAAACTTTCGGTTGATAAATTTGCCATTTTTGATAAATTACTGTTACCTTAACAAAAGGTCAAGGGTTATATAAGTAATATGAAATTGAAATATCCACCGGAGCGAAGAAAAAGCAGGATCGTTAAAGTTGGAAATGTTTTAATCGGAGGAGGATTCCCGGTTAGCATCCAATCAATGACTACTACCGATACTCGCGATATATCTGCCACCGTTTCGCAGATAAAATCTCTTACTGAGGCCGGATGTGAAATCATACGAGTGGCTGTTCCCGATAATGAAGCCGCAAATAGTCTGGCCAAAATCAAATCACAGATATCAATTCCATTGGTGGCCGATATACATTTTAAATACAAACTGGCTCTTGAGGCAATAAAGCAGGGTGTGGATAAAATTAGAATCAATCCCGGAAATATCGGCGATGACAAAAAAGTCGGTGAGATTACCAAGGCGGCCAAAGATTCTGGAATTCCAATTAGAGTCGGTGTCAACTCTGGCTCATTACCAAAAGACCTGCTCAAAGATAGTCATTGTGAGGATCCTGAACTCTTTGTCAAAGCCGCTTTGCGCCAGATCGAGGTCATGGAAAATAATGATTTCTTTGATATAGTTCTGGCTCTCAAATCAACTAATGTCAATACCGCATACTGGGCCTATAAACTTCTGGCCGACAAAGTCGATTATCCGTTTCATATCGGTATCACCGAGGCCGGAACCATCCAAACCGGATCAATAAAATCAGCCGTCGGGATTGGAGCACTACTGATAAATGGTATTGGCGACACACTTCGTGTATCATTAACTGCCGATCCAATTGAAGAAATCAAAGTCGGCAAGGCGATTCTGAAATCTCTCGCTCTCAAAAAAGAGGGAGTCGAAGTTATCTCATGCCCCACATGCGGGCGATGCGAAATTGATATGATTCCCATTGCTGAATCGATTGAGGCCAAAACCAGCCATTTGAAAACTCCGATCAAAGTCGCCGTGATGGGCTGTATTGTCAATGGCCCGGGGGAGGCATCAGTTGCCGATGTTGGTATAGCCGGTGGGCGTGGACTTGGACTTTTATTCAAAAACGGCAAAATTGTCGAAAAAATCCCCGAAAAAGAACTCGAATCAAGACTTTTGGCCGAAATCGACAAATTGACTGACGGTTGAATAGCTTCTTAGTTTGAAAAATCATTCTCTTTTTCTCTATAATTTTAATATTTCTTTATAAATTAGGCTAATTCTTTAATTAAATTGCATAAAAACGCCACATACATTGAAATAATTAAAATAAAACTTAACTTAATTAATATATTGCCGTATATTAATTAAAGAAATTAAGATTATAATAAGATTTGGAGGAATATATGGGCAAAGATTGCCTGGCCAAAGATTGGCAGGAATTAACAAAATTGACCGGCGAGGAATCGATTGTTGTCGAACGGGTGAGGTTGACCAACAAAGATATTGCAATCGAGGGTTCATTCGAATTACCACCTCTGGCTCGATTAACGATGGAGGATCAGATTTTCGCCGCCGCCTTTGTTCAATCGCACGGATCTATCAAAGAGATGGAGCGGTTGTTTGGAGTCAGCTATCCGACCATAAAAAGCCGACTGAATAAAATCGGTGACCAGCTTGATTTTGTTGAAGTGCAAAATATCGAGCTGGCTAAATTGGCGGAACCGGCTAAGATGGCAAAACTTGCCACACTCGCGACACCGCGTGAATCGGTCAGGAGTGAGAAAAATGAAATTAGTGAAATTCTCGAACAGCTCGAAAGAGGTGAAGCTTCGGTTGGGGAGACTCTGGAAATATTAAAAGAGAGAAAAGAAAATAAACAATGATTTACAAAATAGTCAAAAAATTTGGAGGGTTGAAAAAATGAGTGAAGAAAGACGACGAATACTGGCAATGCTTGGCGAAGGAAAAATAACCGCCGTTGAGGCTGAGGAACTTCTTGACGCGATTGAAGAACAAAATACACAGGAAGAGACAAAGCCAAAGCAAACAGATATCAATGTAGGATTTTCGAATTCTGATACAGACGAGTCCGGCACTAAAACAAAGAAACCAAAATTCTTGCGGATAATGGTGGACTCAAAGAAAAACGGAAAAGATGAAAAAGTAAATATTAGAATCCCAATGATGCTACTCCGAGCCGGGGTGAAGCTGACCTCAATTGTGCCGGGAAGTGCGCGGGATAAGATCAACGACAAGATGAAAGAACAGGGGATTAATATTGATCTGAATAATCTTGATTCCAAATCGCTTGATGAGATCGTTACTGGACTTGGTTCGATGTGTATCGACGTTGACGATGACGATGATAAGGTCAAGATATTTTGTGAATGATACATTCTGTGAATAACAGAAAGATAGGAGGTCGGTTTATGTCAGGTTATGATTGTTTAGTTATGTCGGGTCTGGGGGCAGATGATCCTTATTGGCTGATGTTCCATCGAAGCATCTTTATGATTAGCTAAAAAGATCATCCGATAAGGTCGCAGTTGTGCCATCTGGGGTAGATATAAATATCTACCCCTTTTTTTGAAGCGTTTTTCTAAAAATCATCTTCACCCAGATCCTCATCATTGCGTTCACGTTTTTGTTTGAGATTATTAAAATTGTAGCTAAAACTAAGTTTAACCGATGGCGATTTGTGTTCACGCAAACTGTACCTATAAAAATCCGTCCCCTGTGAAATCGACTCATGCTGGCCGCTGTTGAAAATATCATTTACCTGAAAAGTCGCCGAAAAAACTTTGCTTACAAAATCATGTTTCAAAGCCAGGTCAGCAGTCGCAAACCCCTTGCGGGTTCCCTGCGATGTTACCGATTCACTTCTGTACCGACCATTGATCTGCAACCGGGTTTTTTGACTAAATTTAAAGGTATTGTTCAAACGAGCATTCCATGAATAATTATCATTTGAAAAATCCTGGTTGTTTAATGAACCATCGACCTTATAGTGAAACAGATTTCCTGTAAGATTCATATCCCAGAATTTGAGTAGTGTAATATTTATCATCAGTTCGGTTCCGAGTGAATAATCGGTCCCAACATTTTCGATTGAATTAAGGGTAACATTTTCGGCATAAACTGAACGAATAAAATCAACCTTATTATGAGTCACTCGATAATAAAGCTCAGCCGATATCATATTACGACCGATAGATTTTTGAAAACCAAGTTCATAAGAATCAATATATTCCGGTTTCAAATCCGGGTTTCCGACTCGAATATTATAAGCATCAAACCGGGTTTCAAATGGCTCCAACCACCGTCCGCGGGGACGTTTGATTTTGCGGGCATAACTGGTGGATATTTGCTGGTTTTCATTGATTCTATATGAAAAATGAACTGTTGGAAAATAATCCCAGCGATCAATATTGAATGTCTGAGAACCATCATTTATTTCAATATTACGGTAAGTGTACTCACCTCTGAGACCAAGCTGATACCCCAAGTCACCCGATTCACTATTCATCAAGGCATACAGAGAATGAATATTACGTTTATATTTGGCGGCGGTATTATATTCTGGGATCGCCTCATACTCGCCGGTTATATCATTATATTCAAACGGCCGACTATTGTCATCAGAATCCCTGAGTCGGCTTTGGTACCCCAGCTCCAGTTTTTGTTTTTCCTTTATTGGCAATACATAATCAAGTTTAAACCGCCAGCGTGTGGCCGGTCCGTCACCCTCATTTATTTGACCGGAAACAACTGTTCCATTCGTTTCCAAAACCTCGCTTATATCTTCTTCTTCCATATCACGATAGCTGTAAATGACCTGACCGGACAACTCATGATTTTTCTTAGCGAATTTGTGCAAAAAATTCATATTCATAGCGTAAAAATGACCCGATCGTTTTGTATCGCTAAGACTTAAATAATCGGTTTGAATATTATCGATGCCGTTCCATTCGGTATGATAAAAAGATGAACCGCCTGTTCTTTGTCGTTCACCATATCTGAAACCAAGGCCAATATTATCTTGTGATGTTAGATCAAAATCGATACCACCTTTTAATCCAAAACCAGTCATGGCGCGTTTGGCAATACCATCAGAAAGAACATAAAATGTGGTATCATTGGATATTGTCCAATTGTCCTCGGTCATTGTACCGGGCCGGGATCGTTTATTATAATCAACATTAATATATGCATTATAAGTTTTAGTTTTGTGATTGATAATAAAATTTCCGCCATAATTATGATCAAAACCGCCGCTTCCGTTTACAATTGCACTGGTACCGTTCAGCTTATTCTTTTTTGTAATTATATTGATTATTCCACTGGTTCCATCCGGGTCATATTTTGCCGATGGATTAGTGATGATTTCGATATTCTCAATCGCGCTGGCCGGGATCTGTTCGAGAGCATCGTTGGGGTCAAGGATACTTGGACGACCATCAATAAGTACCGTGAAACTTGTTGAACCGCGAAGTTCGATATTTCCGTCAAAATCAACTGTTACCGATGGTGTGTTTTCCAAAACATCAACAGCTGTCCCAGCGGCGGCGGTATAATGTTTTTCGACATTGATAACTTTTTTGTCGATCTTGTATACCATCGCCGGTTTTTCTGATTCGACTCTGATACCGTCGATTCTTTGAGATGATTGATTCAGTAGGATTTTCCCCAGATCGATTATTCTGTTATCTCTTGAAATAGCGATTTCATTTATTTTTTTTAATTCATATCCCAGAAAACTGATTTGCATATAATAACGCCCGGGCCGAATCGGCACCAATTCAAAATTACCACTTTCATTTGTACTGGTTCCGGTTACCTGACTACTGTCACGTTTACTGAAAAGTATTATTGTGGCATATTCAATCGGTTTGTTTAAAACAGAATCAATAACTTGTCCCGATATCGAACCACCCATTTTCCCGCCCTCAGGACGGGGTTGACTAAAAGTTGTATTACTGATAATTATAAGAAATAATGCAAACGCAATTATTTTGTAGATTGATTTTTTATTGTTGTCTCTATTCACTGTCGCTCCTCTGTCAATAAATATTCTCTTCTCTTATCTTTTAAGACAACTATTAATCAATTAAGTCTACCAGATATATTCATTTATTTCATTAATTTGTCAAAAATTTATAAAAAAGCTTTTGAAAATGAAAACCCGGAAAAGTGGTTTCGACAATCGGTAATCCACCCAATGTGGGTGGCAGATAGCCAGAAAAGTCCACATCTACCCCAGCGTAATAATTTCTCATAAACTAATCACCTCCATGCAATTACAGCAAAATGGGTCGTAACCAGCTGATAGCTGTTTGTCAAAACGGGGTTTTTACAACACGATGTGTTGGTACGGATTCGTTGTAGTAAATTTGTAATTTTGGGTTTTTGTATTCTTGCTTTCATAAAAAAGATGCAGAGCATAAAACAACATTGATGTAGTATTGAATTTGTGTGTTGGCCCCGCATCTTTAGAGGTGGGAATTTCTAACTCCACGCATAAAGATATGTGGCAACCAAGCTGTGGGTTACCCATTACTTTTTAATAATTGATTGAAGCATACCGCCATTTATATCTGACGCATCGACAGATTTTAATTTTGTGTCTTTATCGAGAACTAATATATTTCCAGCTGTCAAATATTTATCATTATCAATACTGTAAACCAGT
>JAAERC010000353.1 GCA_024230695.1 Candidatus Zixiibacteriota bacterium | reverse complement strand
ATACCCGCGATATATCTGCAACCGTTTCGCAGATAAAATCACTCACTAATGCCGGATGCGAAATCATACGGGTGGCTGTTCCCGATAATGAAGCCGCAAGTAATCTATCTAAAATCAAATCACAGATATCAATTCCATTGGTGGCCGATATACATTTTAAATACAAACTGGCTCTTGAGGCAATAAAGCAAGGTGTGGATAAAATTAGAATCAATCCCGGAAATATCGGCAATGATAAAAAAGTTGGTGAGATTACCAAGGCGGCCAAAGATGCCGGAATACCGATTCGGGTAGGGGTCAATTCAGGCTCATTACCAAAAGATTTACTTAAAGATGGTGATTGTGAGGATCCTGAACTTTTTGTGAAAGCGGCTTTGCGCCAAGTCGAAGTATTAGAAAATAATGACTTCCATGATATTGTTTTAGCTCTCAAATCGACCAATGTCAATACTGCCTATTGGGCATATATGCTTCTGGCCGACAAATTAGATTATCCGTTTCATATAGGCATAACCGAGGCCGGCACACTTCAATCAGGTTCAATAAAATCAGCCGTCGGGATTGGAGCACTACTTATTAATGGTATCGGCGACACACTTCGGGTATCATTAACTGCTGATCCAATTGAAGAAATCAAAGTCGGCAAAGCAATACTGAAATCACTCGCGCTCAAAAAAGAGGGAGTCGAGGTCATCTCATGCCCCACATGCGGGCGATGCGAAATTGATATGATCCCCATTGCTGAATCGATTGAGGCCAAAACTAGTCATTTGAAAACCCCGCTCAAAGTCGCCGTGATGGGTTGTATTGTCAATGGCCCGGGGGAGGCATCGGTTGCCGATGTTGGCATCGCCGGCGGGCGTGGACTTGGACTTTTATTCAAAAACGGAAAAATTGTCGAAAAAATCCCCGAAAAAGAACTCGAAACAAGATTATTGACCGAAATTGATAAATTAACCGATAAAAAGTAACTGATCAACGCCATTTCGGGCGTTGTGTGATAATTTCCTTAATTATAATTATTCTTCATAAAATCATCATATTTCTTTATATTATTCAATAATATTGAAAAAAAGATTAAAAAAGTTATAAAAAATATAACTTTATTAATATTTTGTCGTATATTAATTAAAGAAGTTAAGATAGAAATAAAATTTGGAGGAATAAATGAACAAAGATTATCTGGCAAAAGACTGGCAGGAATTAACAAAATTGACTGGTGATGAACCGATTGTGGTTGAACGTGTGAGATTGACCAACAAAGATATTGCAATCGAGGGTTCATTCGAATTACCGCCTCTGGCCCAGTTGACGATGGAGGACCAGATCTTCGCCGCTGCCTTTGTTCAATCGCACGGATCTATCAAAGAGATGGAGCGGTTATTTGGAGTCAGCTATCCGACCATAAAAAGCCGACTGAATAAAATCGGTGACCAGCTTGATTTTGTTGAAGTGCAAAATATCGAGCTGGCTAAATTGGCGGAACCGGCTGGGTTGGCAAAACTGGCCACATTGGCGACACCAACCAAACCGATTGAACTGGAAAAAGAGCAAGGACAAGATGTCAGTGATATCCTTGACCGGCTCGAAAGCGGGATGACATCGGCCAAAGAAGCATTGGAGATCTTGAAAAGCGGCAAAAATAAAAAAGAAAATAAATAACAAAAAATAGAAAAATTTGGAGGGTCAAAAAAATGAGTGAAGAAAGACGACGAATACTGGCAATGCTTGGCGAGGGAAAAATAACCGCCGATGAAGCCGAGGAACTACTCGATGCGATTGATGAGCAAAAGAAACGGGAAGAGCCGAAACCAAAGCAGACAGATATCAATGTTGGATTTTCGAATTCCGAGACTGATGAGTCCGGCACCAAAGCAAAGAAGCCAAAATTCTTGCGGATAATGGTGGACTCAAAGAAAAACGGAAAAGATGAAAAAGTAAATATTAGAATCCCGATGATGTTACTTCGGGCAGGTGTGAAGTTAACTTCAATTGTTCCCGGAAAAGCGCGGGATAAGATCAATGACAAATTGAGTGCCGAAGGAATAGATATTGATGTAAACAATCTTGATTCCAAATCGCTCGATGAGATCGTTACCGGGCTTGGTTCGATGTGTATCGACGTTGACGATGACGATGAAAAGGTCAAGATATTTTGTGAATGATACATTCTGTGAATAACAGAAAGATAGGAGGTTGGTTTATGTCAGGTTATGATTGTTTAGTTATGTCGGGTCTGGGGGCAGATGATCCTTATTGGCTGATGTTTCATCGAAGTATCTTTATGATTGGCTAAAAGATGATCCGATAAGGTCGCAGTTGTGCCATCTGGGGTAGATATAAACATCTACCCCTTTTTTTTGAAGCGTTTTACTAAAAATCATCTTCACCCAGGTCCTCATCATTGCGTTCGCGTTTTTGTTTGAGATTATTAAAATTGTAGCTAAAATTAAGTTTTACCGATGGCGATTTGTGTTCACGCAAACTGTACCTATAAAAATCCGTCCCTTGCGAAATCGACTCATGCTGGCCGCTGCTGAAAATATCATTTACCTGAAAAGTCGCCGAAAAAACTTTGCTTACAAAATCATGTTTCAAGGCCAGGTCAGCAGTCGCAAATCCTTTGCGGGTTCCCTGCGATGTTACCGATTCACTTCTGTATCGACCATTGATCTGCAATCGTGTTTTTTGACTAAATTTAAAGGTATTGTTCAAACGAGCATTCCATGAATAATTATCATTTGAAAAATCCTGGTCGTTTAATGAACCATCGACCTTGTAGTGAAACAGATTTCCTGTAAGATTCATATCCCAGAATTTGAGTGGTGTAATATTTATCATCAGTTCGGTTCCGAGTGAATAATCAGTCCCAACATTTTCGATTGAATTAATAGTAACATTTTCGGCATAAACTGAACGAATAAAATCAACCTTATTATGAGTCACTCGATAATAAAGCTCAGCCGATATCATATTACGCCCGATGGATTTTTGAAAACCAAGTTCATAAGAATCAATATATTCCGGTTTCAAATCCGGGTTTCCGACTCGAATATTATAAGCATCAAACCGGGTTTCAAAAGGCTCCAACCATCGTCCCCGCGGTCGTTTGATTTTCCGGGCATAACTAGTAGATATTTGTTGGTTTTCATTGATTCTATATGAAAAATGAACTGTTGGAAAATAATCCCAGCGATCAATATTGAATGTCTGAGAACCATCATTTATTTCAATATTACGGTAGGTATATTCACCTCTGAGACCCGCCTGAAAACCCAGATTGCCCGATTCACTATTCATCAAGGCGTACAACGAATGAATATTACGTTTATATTTGGCGGCGGTATTATATTCGGGGAAAGCCTCGTATACTCCGGTTATATCATTGTATTCAAACGGCCGACTATTATCATCAGAATCCCTGAGTCGGCTTTGGTACCCCAGCTCCAGTTTTTGTTTTTCCTTTATTGGCAATACATAATCAAGTTTAAACCGCCAGCGTGTGGCCGGTCCGTTACCCTCATTTATTTGACCGGAAACAACTGTTCCATTCGTTTCCAAAACCTCACTTATATCTTCTTCTTCCATATCACGATAACTGTAAATGACCTGACCGGACAACTCATGATTTTTCTTAGTGAATTTGTGCAAAAAATTCATATTCATAGCATAAAAATGACCCGATCGTTTTGCATCGCTAAGACTTAAATAATCGGTTTGAATATTATCGATGCCGTTCCATTCGGTATGATAAAAAGATGAACCACCTGTTCTTTTTCGTTCACCATATCTGAAACCAAGGCCAATATTATCTTGTGATGTTAAATCAAAATCGATACCACCTTTTAATCCAAAACCGGTCATGGCGCGTTTGGCAATACCGTCAGAAAGAACATAAAATGTGGTATCATTGGATATTGTCCAATTGTCCTCGGTCATTGTGCCGGGCCGGGATCGTTTGTTGTAGTCAACATTGATATATGCATTATAAGTTTTAGTTTTGTGATTAATAATAAAATCGCCGCCGTAATTATGATCAAATCCTCCGCTTGCGTTAACAATCGCGCTGGTTCCATTCAACTTATTCTTTTTTGTAATAATATTGATTATTCCCGATGTGCCATCAGGGTCATATTTTGCCGATGGATTAGTGATGATTTCGATATTCTCAATCGCGCTGGCCGGGATCTGTTCAAGAGCATCGTTGGGGTCAAGGATACTTGGACGACCATCAATGAGAACGGTAAAACTTGTTGAACCGCGAAGTTCGACATTTCCGTCAAAATCAACTGTTACCGATGGTGTGTTTTCCAAAACATCAACAGCTGTCCCAGCGGCGGCGGTATAATGTTTTTCGACATTGATAACCTTTTTGTCGATCTTATATTCCATCGCCGGTTTTTCTGATTCGACTCTGATACCGTCGATTCTTTGTGTTGATTGATTTAGTAGGATTTTCCCCAGATCGATTATTCTGCTATCTCTTGAAATAGCGATTTCATTTATTTTTTTTAGTTCATAACCCAGAAAACTGATTTGCATGAAGTACCGTCCGGGACGAATCGGCGTCAATTCAAAATTACCACTTTCATCGGTGCTTGTACCTGTTACCTGTGAACTGTTACGATTACTGAAAAGTATTATTGTGGCATATTCAATTGGTTTGTTTAGTGATGAATCAATAACTTGTCCCGATATCGAACCACCCATTTTCCCGCCCTCTGGACGAGGTTGACTATAAGTTGTATTACTGATAATTATAAGAAATAAAGCTAACGTAATTATTTTGTAGATTGATTTTTTATTGTTGTCTCTATTCACTGTCGCTCCTCTGTCAATAAATATTCTCTTTATTTATATTTATAAGACAACCAAAATACATTTAAGTTTACCAGAATATTTTTATTTATTTAACTTGTCAGAGATATATAAAAAAGTTTTTGAAAATGGAAACCCAGAAAAGTGGTTTCGACAAATTTACTACTAATATTTGTACCGAGAACGCGAAACGACTATAAAAATTCTCCATAATATTATACCTTTCATTCCATTACAGCAAAATGGGTTTGCTTTCCCGATTATTGTTTGTTGTCCCAATATTCACCCTCTAACGTCATTCCCGCGTACGCGGGAATCTATGCTAGATTTACCATATTCTCCAAAAATCCTCATAATCTAATCACCTCCATGTAATTACAGCAAAATGGGTCGTGACCAGCTAATAGCTGTTTGTCAAAACGAGGTTTTTACAACACGATGTGTTGGTACGGATTCGTTGTAGTAAATTTGTAATTTTGGGTTTCTGTATTTTTGCTTTCATAAACAAGATACAGAGGATGAAACAACATTGATGTAGTATTGAATTTGTGTGTTGGCCCCGCATCTTTAGGGGTGGGAATTTCTAACTCCACGCATAAAGATATGTGGCAACCAAGTTGTGGGTAACCCATTACTTTTTAATAATTGATTGAAGCATACCGCCATTTATATCTGACGCATCGACAGATTTTAATTTTGTGTCTTTATCGAGAACTAATATATTTCCAGCTGTCAAATATTTATCATTATCAATACTGTAAACCAGT
>JAAERC010000352.1 GCA_024230695.1 Candidatus Zixiibacteriota bacterium | reverse complement strand
TTCATGCCGGCGAGGAAAACGATGCCCGGGTTGAGCTGATCTGGGTCGCATCTGAGGACATTAAGAAAAACGGTGCCGAGAAACTTCTCTCCGATATCGATGGTTTGCTTATCCCCGGTGGATTTGGCGAACGGGGAGTTGAAGGTAAGATCGAGTCGATTCGTTATGTTCGCGAAAACAAAATTCCATTTTTGGGGATATGTCTCGGGATGCAATGTGCCGTGATTGAGTACGCCCGGACGGTTTGCAAACTTGAGGATGCGCACAGCTATGAATTTTATGCTGATTTGAAAAACCCGGTGATACATCTTATGGCCGATCAGGAGGGGGTCACCAATCTTGGCGGGACAATGCGGCTTGGCGCGTACAAAGCTGATATAGTGCAGGATTCAAAATGTTATACTGCATATCAGGAGGAACATATTTCAGAACGGCACCGTCATAGATATGAGTTTAATAATGCTTATCGAGAACTTTTTGATAATACAACTTTTAAGCTGGTTGGAAAGTCTCCCGATGGCCGCTTGGTTGAGGCTGTTGAAGTGACCGATCATCCCTGGTTTGTTGGGGTGCAGTATCATCCGGAACTAAAATCGAGACCAACTAAGGCACATCCTCTGTTCCGTGATTATATTAAAGCGGCGGTAGAGTACAACCTAAAAAAAAACGCCCCGCCCAAAGTGATGAAAGAAAAAAATGAAAAGAATGAAAAAAGGAATAACAACGAGAACAATAACCATACGGTCAAAATGAAATAGATTTCAGAATCCAAATATTAATAAAGGGCCGGATTTTCCCCGGCCCTTTGATTTGCCCAACCTTCTATAAATTAATGTGTCGTTATGTGGGCGGCAGACGTCTCGTCTGCCCCAGCGTATATGTCCCAGGTTAATATTTAGATAAAAAAATGTGCTCGGTTGATCTTCAGATCGACCGGGTTTATATTATTAAATCTATTCATTTTAATTTCAAACCGCCTTAAACTCGTATAAAATAAGCGTTTTGGTTTGATTTATTTGATGATTTTACCTATATTGGCATAAGTGATTTCTTAATATAAGGAATTATTTGAGCACACGAACAAATAAATGACAGATATTGAACTCGATAGGCTTCATCTGTTTGAATGGTCTAAAATTGGAATATTATATAAATGGAGGAGTAATGAAAAAATCTCTACTGATTACAACAACAATTCTGGTTATTCTGACATCTATACCTTGTTTGGCGACAGAGGTTGCGCCCAATGCCGGCATTGGAAGTCAAATTGGTTTAACAACCCATGATGAGCAACATCCGGCGCGGATGGCAAGGCAAATTGCCTGGCGTGATACAGATGAGGTTCACTTTACTTGGAACAAGGGTAATAGTTATCCTTTGGGTATTTCCGTAACATCTTATCAGGTTTGGGATACTCAATGGGGCTATCTTCAATGGGATCCAAACAATAATTATGGAGGCAATGATTTGCATTCTCCCGGGGAACGCTCCCTTTTTCCCGGAATTGATATTTTCAAGAGCGCAGTCGGTCCAGTTGCCCTTATTTCCAACTCTCATGAACCTGATGGTCAATCCCCATTTAATTATTACACAACTTTTTGGCCGGATATAAACCCGATGCTTGGTATGTTTTTCTATAAGAGTACTGTTCCTGTTGAACTCCTTGAAAATACCCAATGCGACAACGAAGATTACCGCTGGCCTTATATGTCATTCCAGCTTTATGATAATGGGGCCGTGGAGGATACCATTATTCATATTTTGGCCAAAGAAAATTGCGGAGGAGGATCTGTTGGAGGTCATTATCCCGCAGAACTACGCTATTTCAGGCGTACTGGTGGTCATCATCCCGAGACACCAAGCTTATCCTGGGATCCTCATAAGATTATTGATGTTATTTCCGGAACCGGTTATGTAGTTGAGGCAAGTAATGATGTTAACACAGGAAAAGTTGGTATTGCATGGATAGGTCATTGGCCGGATGCTCCCGGACATCGTGAGTCATCAACACCGATCGCTTTTGCTACTGTAAAGCAACAAAGTTGCAATGATGTTTATATTAAAACATCTGATGATGGCGGGGCAAACTGGAATACTACATATAATATAACAAAAAACGATTCTTTGGGAAGCGGCTGGGTTCCTCATTCTGATATTAGTGCTATTATTGACACCGATGGTCGATTGCATGTTGTATATGCCGCCAGAAAGTATGTAAACAGTAACGGTGAACCAAAACAATTTGCCGAGATGTTGCAATGGCCGCAATTTCCAATGGCTTCGCGAGTATTACACTGGTCGGATGAGGGTGAACCGGTCGGTCCCGCTCTCGATGATAATTATATCTCTGTTGTAAAGGATATGAATCTTTTATGGGATAATTATCCCGACGTCTGCACTGGAGGTCTCTGGAGTTCGATGTCTCTGACCAAACCGATGATTTCTCAATGTGATGATAAATTGTATGTTTTATTTTCTCAGTATCAGGACCCATTAAATGGAGTAATGGATAATTGTCATATCAGCCGTTATAATGGAAGTTATAATGATGGTGCCGCAAACGGAACGCTTCATTTATCGACATCATCCATGACTAATGGCGGATTGAATTGGGATCCAGCCAGAATGCTGACAAGTTTCACTCCCCGATGCGATACCGGGCATACGTATGACCCTAATTCTCCGGTTGATCTCGATGCAATAACAGTTTGCCATAATCATGGTTGGCCCTCAATGGCAAGATATGGGATGCGTCCCGAAATCGATTCAGATTTTGAAAACGCAGTAGTTGTTAATGATCTAGGTTGGAGCCAAACAGAATCACCCGACTATTTTCTTGATGTGCTTTATGTTGATGATCTATATCCAGGAAATTTCATCAATTACTTTGAGGCCGAAGGGATGTGGACAATCAATCCGGTTAAATGGCTCCGAGTACCATGTGTTGACGAAGAGGTTGGCTCAATCTTATCTCCCAGTCTGCTAGAAATAAATGAACCAGATTATGATGGCAGCCCTGGCAGCGAAATTACTTATACTGTAACGGTTGAAAATATTGGCAATATGCCAATGGATATTGTTATAACGACAGACGAAATAGATAATGTTGACTCGGCTATAGATGGTTGGTTATACGTTGATTTGAACGGATATGATGATCCGCTGTCTCATATTCCGCCAAATAATACTCATGATTTTTACGTGATTGTTAATCATAATGGTATAGTTGATGTTCCATATGTTCCAACGACTCTACAAGGTAGTGTAACATTTTCAACTCCTTCGCGAGGTATTTTGTACGAATTACCGGTTGAGCATGCCATCTCGGAACCTGCCTATATTTGCGGGGATGTAAATGATGATACAAATATTGATATTCTGGATATAGTATTTCTGATCAATTATAAATACAAGGGAGGCCCTGCACCGGAACCGCTTGAGTCGGCAGATGTTAACTTTGACACTAATATTGATATTTTGGATATAGTATATTTAATAAATTATAAGTATAAAGGTGGCGCTGAGCCAGCTTGTCAGTAGAATAATTACTAAATGAAATGAAATTGAATTTAAGGGCCGGATTTTCCGGCCCTTTTTATTTATTCAAAACAAAATCCCAACCAGACTAATGTTTATTCTAATCGCACTCCTAAGTATATGTTTGATAATAAAAATCTATAGGATATTAAAAACGAAATGGCCTATTTTACACTTTTAGAGCGAAGTCGTAACCATGTGAATGTCAACCAATTAACAAAAACACCATCAAATAATAGTCCAAAAACCCTTTTTTGACAAAACGAACCCATTTTCGCCGTAATTATATAAAGGACACGTTGTTATAATGAATTTTTAACATCGCGTTAATTAAATGAAATACAAACTGTTTGCCCAAAAGCCACTTTTGCCGTAGTTTGGGGTGTGAGTAATGTTAAGGGACTTGCATCATAGTGATTAACCCACAGCAAGCTGTGGGGCACTCTGACAAATTAACCCTCGGGCAGATGTGGACATCTGCCGCGCACATGATTTTGCGATGACGAAATAAGGAAGTATTATGCCGAAACGGACGGATAGAAAATATAAACAGACCGATCTGACCAAAAAGATAGGGACCCTCGGCGAGGGTGATTTGGACAAAATCTTAGATAACCTGAGCGAACCGCCATTTTTGCTTATTCTCGATGGTGTCACCGATCCGCATAATCTTGGCGCCTGTTTTCGGTCTGCCTCCGGAGCCGGGGTCCATGCCGTTATCACCCCAAAAGACCGTTCGGCGCCGATGACCGAAACAGTACAGAAAATTTCCTGTGGTGGGGCCGAGGATGTTCCCTTTGTTCAAGTAACAAATCTGGCCCGCACAATGCGCGAACTCAAAGAGCGCGGAATTTGGTTTGTCGGCACGGCGCATGAATCAGACAAATTGATATACGATATCGACCTGAAAGGTCCGCTGGCAATAGTAATGGGCTCAGAGGAAAAAGGGATGCGCCGCTTGACTCGTGAGCAATGTGATTTTTTGGCAAAAATCCCAATGACCGGAAAAGTCGAGAATCTTAATGTCTCGGTAGCGACTGGAGTTTGTCTGTTTGAAGCGGTTCGTCAGCGGAGTAGTTGATGTTTCTTGAGATTGTTTATTATTTTATCGGCGGACTGTTAGCTTTTTTCTTAGCACTGTTTTCCGCTTATTCGATAATCGAAAATAAACTTCGCGCGACAATATCAAGTTTTGTAATCCTTGTGATATTTGGTATCTGCTGGTTTGGCGGGCAATACTTATGGGGATATGCACCATTAGTGCAGATACTGTTTATTGCCACTGTAATTATTTTTGGACTATTGTATTTTCTACCGACAAACAAGCAAAAAATATTTGATTATGGAACTGCCGCAGAAAAAGTTGATGAGCGTGATACGATGTTTGCCCGTGAGGAGTATTTACCGGAGAGTGACAAGTATAAAAAATATTATTTAAAACATCCTGAAACTAAGGAAATTGATGACCGTATCCGTAAACTCCCCCCGCTTCTTGCCCCCGGTAGTCGGTATTACGATGAGTTTCATTCCGGATTGATCCAGGCATATTTTAAAACAATCGGAAGTTTTACTGATAAAGTCGATGGACCGGTGACAACTAATACCGACAAATTTGATCCGGTTGAAATGACTAAAGTAATTAAAAAGCTGACAGCTCATCTTGGTGCTGATGAGGTTGGGATAGCTCCGCTAAATCAGAAATATGTTTATTCGCATGTTGGTCGTGGTCCCGAAGAGTGGGGTAAACCGATTGAAAACAATCATAAGTATGCGATTGTGTTTACAATTGAGATGGATTACGCGCAGGTCGAGACAGCGCCAAAAATCGGAATCACCGAAGAAGCGGCCCGGCAGTATCTTAATGCCAGTCTGATATCAACATCGCTGGCCTCGGCCATAAGAGAAATCGGGTATCCGGCGCGAGCCCATATTTCTGATAGCAATTATCAAATAATATTGCCGCCGCTAGCGGTTGATGCCGGTTTGGGTGAGCTGGGCAGGTTTGGATATTTAATCAGTAAAAAATATGGAGCCAGAGTACGACTTGGCGGTATCACTACCGATTTGCCATTAGTGCCTGATAAACCGATTCAATTTGGGGTGCAAAAATTCTGCGAGATCTGTAAAAAATGCGCGACCAATTGCCCGTCTGGGGCAATTCCGTATGAAGATAGAGCAATATCCCGAGGTATAAATAAATGGCCGCTTAATGTCGAAAAATGTTTGACATATTGGCGGTTGGTTGGAACCGATTGCGGGTTATGTATGCGGGTCTGTCCGTTTTCTCATCCGCCGACCTTGTTGCATAATCTGGTACGGACTGGAATAAATAATTCATCATTTGCCAGGTATGTCTCAAACCTTGGCGATGACCTCTTTTATGGAAAAAAACTAAGAGAATTTTCAGAAGATCGAATCTAATTATTTATTCCGAAGTCTTTCTCCTGCGGGGTCTTTTAGTGAGTCGGGGAAAATAGTTGCCGCATCAAATAACGCCCAGCGGAGTTGCTCCATAGTCAGATTTTTAACTCCGGTCAACTTGGCACCACGAATATCGGTATCAAGCAGGATAGTGCTTTTAAAATTAGCGCCTGTTAAATCGGCACCGCTTAAATCAACCGCGTAAAGATCGGCATCCTGCAAATTCACATCATGCAAGACGGCGTTTTTCATATTCACCTGACGGAGATTGGCTCCTTTAAAATCGGCACCGCTTAAATTGATTCCCTCAAAATCATATGATCTAAAATCTTTTTTGCTGGTCAGTTCGATATGATTAGCCGGCAGGCCAAAACTTGTCATAAGTTCTTCATCATATAAAGCAAAAAACCAATTCAAGGCGGTTTGTAATTTTTCCTTTTCCAGTCCGGTCACACCCCGCAAGTCAGTTGAAAATATATTTGCGCCAGTCAGGTCAGCATCGGTCAGGTCGGCAGATTGCAGATTTGCGCCCGAAAAATTGTATCCGGCCAATGTCGCACCTCGGAAATTGATACCGCTAAGATCATATCCGCTTAAATCATTGGCTCTGACTTTTTCGTTGTGATTAACAGGCAAACCAAGTGAATCCAGAATGGCGCCGCCATATTGCGCATAAAGCCAGTTATCTGTTTTTCTCAAAGCATGTATAGTCAAACCGGTAACATTGTTCAAGTTAGCTCCAAGTAGATTGACACCATCAAGGAGGACACCAGTAAGATTGGCGCCTTCCAGATTGGTTCCGATAAGGCTTGATGAATTTAATTTGATACCTGATAGATTTGCACCTCTCAAATCGGCCGAATCGAGAACAGTCTCTTTTAAGTTGGCATAGGAGAGATCACAGTTGACCATAAAAGCATGTCGTCCATTTGAATATGGAGCATATAAGTCTTTTAGATTAACTCCGGTAATAGATGAAATATCTTTGATTGCGTTATTATCTTCGGTCCAATTTGTCGGCGTTTTTGATATTTCACCATCGGAGAAATCCAGAAACAGACTATACCCAAAAGTATTGGCGATTTTTGGCGCGATTGTAAATGAATTGTTTTCAAACTCCTGTGGAACAGATTGGATGACTCCAAAAGAAATTACAAAAAATAGTGTAAATACGGTCAGCAGGTAAGCAAAGCGAAGAAATATATTGCTTCCTTTTAAATCCTTGCGTTGCAATGTCCTTTTGGTAAGGAATTGGAAAAAGAATGCAAAGATTATCGATAAAGAAACAAGAACGGTATGAAATATTGTCAGTCCCCAGTCATGCCGGGTTAAATATCTAAACCAGAACCAGACAAGAGTTTGTGGTACTGCCCAACGGATTGAAAAAACCACAAAAATATTAAATAATCGTTGAAACAGCGTAAGTTTTACTTTGAGCAATTTCAGATATGGTGAGATCAATCTATTTGCGGGCCACTGGTATATTTTTTTATCAATTGGTGTTTCATCAGGATAAATAGTCGGTAATTCGGCTATCTTTTCCCAATTTCGCTGTATGTTCAAATGAAAGGCAATATAAAGCCCAAAAAGTATAATCGGAAAAATTGTAAAAAACCAAAAAGAAGGCATCGACAGTTCAGGCATCAATGATGGTAACAGATGTATCCGCGATAACAGGTCAGCATCGGAGAGACCAAGTAACATTATCCAGCAAAAATGAAGGATCAACAATGTGGCTATAAATATTTTGCGTGCTTTTTGGGAATGTTTCTTGACATCATCAAGAGCGTGAAAATGTTTCAAATTTTCAGGCAGGTTAGCTCCCGAGAGATCGGCCCCGGCGAGATGTTCCGGTTTGATTCCCTCCGCCTGGGATAAATCAGCTTCCCGTAAATCGGCATCATAAAGATATGTATCCCAAATTTGTGCGCCCCTCAAATTGGCCTTATATAAATCGGCACCGCTTAAATCAGCGTGGTATATTTCTGCCTGATATCCGTCTTTACCATCTGAGTCCAACCAGTTTTTGTGTTCCCTGAGGATATGAAAGATATCTTCTCGTTTTGGTTTCCAACGAGTTTTGCTTTTATCTGATCTTCCGGTTTGTGTCATTTTCTTTAATCCAAATAAATTGAAT
>JAAERC010000351.1 GCA_024230695.1 Candidatus Zixiibacteriota bacterium | reverse complement strand
CGTCCGAGCGCATACGCGCAAATCAAATGAATAAATAAATGTAAATAAATAAATAAATAATAATAAATAATAAATAAATGTAATAAAAATGAAGAGTCGTGTGATTTGTAAATTATCTAGCGTTTTCTGTAAGTATTTTTTGACTACTAGAATTGCATGGAGGTCATCATCTTTTATTTCTGAATGCCAATTTTCAATTTAGTAAAGGAATAATTCGTAATAACCTTCATTTTCTGACCGTTTTATCGTTGTTTTGTCTCTGGAGTTGACCACCAACGTTAGCTAAATGTTAATGTAATGGTAATCATATAACGGATTTGAAAAAATGGTAGTTAGGCATTCCAAATATAGGTAGCTAAATATATAGTAATACAGAATACGTTATTCTATACACGAACTGTGATACTAATAGACATGTCGTACGCGCGTGAGCCATTCCATATAATTCATTTCATAGTATTTATACCAAAATGCGCGTATATACACATAAATCATAATTAAAAGTCAACTTTGCAACACTTTCGCATTTTACTGTCACAATTAGAAACAGAACAACCAATGGCTACTACCCAGCTATACCTTATAATCTGAATAGTTTCAGTTAACGAGCATAGTCCACATTTTGTTCCCTTTTTTGCACGTATTCAGGGCGCATACGCGCAAATCCAAACGCGCAATTACATACGCGCATGGATTTTGCGTGTGCTAGTCTATATGTTTGTGCTAAAAATTTGTGATGCTAGGATTTCAGAACAGTTCAGCAGGAAATTCAGATTCAGAAATTGGTGCTGGGCCCATGTTTGTTGCATCTTGGACTAGAGTGACGAAAATATGAATCGACTCATCTTGGCGAATGATAAGCTGAACTAACTGTCAGACTTTTTTGGCTAGATAACGGTACCTAGGTAGATCAGACGACTTACGTGCATGATATTTTCGTCTGTCCAGAGTGAATGGTCCCTTTGACGTCGTCAATCGCAGTGCTGGTGCCTCGTCGAAGTTCGAGATTCTCGTAGAAGAGCCTTTCCTGTCGCGGCCAAACGGAGACTGGATAGTACCAGGTGACGGTGGCGATGATGATGCATCCGAAGGCGATCAGATGGGCGGAGAAGAGTCGCCAGCCGAAGTGACATCTGTCTGTCGAACGAACTTCGAAGAGATGCCCGATCGCCTGTCGCAGACGCTGCCGCCTGTTCGGTTGCAGCGGAGGAAGCAGCGGAGGAACGAGATCCATTGCGAGTGGAACACAGCCGCACGCGAACAGTCCAAATCAACAAATGAATGCCAGAAAACAAGCAGCTATTATATACATTTTTCAATTTTCAGTTGTCATTTTTTTATTTCCAATTATTCCACATTTGTGTGGTTAATGGTAGAATTTGCTAGAATCCATTCAATTGGTGCATTCTATTGATCAATAGTATAGAATTACTTACTATTTCTTACGATCTTTTAGTAATCTTATATTCATTGTAATCATACATTTTCAAAAAAGGCTTGCATTGCAATTCAGCCTATGTCCTCTGGTTTCTTTGATGTCGCAGGTGTAAGTAATGATTGATTAGCAATAATTGATTTTTGACAAATTATCCATTTTATTTTTGTCCGATTGTGGCGAAAATTAGTATGCGGGGTTTTCGATGACGTTGATCACGAATATGGTCGAGTTTTGCCAGGATTATCGATCGATTGATTGCAGCGAAAGTTAGCATAGCAGGTTTTGTATGAAGCTGATT
>JAAERC010000350.1 GCA_024230695.1 Candidatus Zixiibacteriota bacterium | reverse complement strand
AATCATGCGCGAGAATGGGCTTTTATGCCGTAAAAAAAGGCGTTTTCAGCCTGGGACAACTGATTCACGACATAGATATCGGAAATATCCAAACATCGCAAAAGATACAGTCACAACAGATATAAACCAGGTTGTGGTTGGCGATGTTACCGCATATGATGTCGCCGGGAAAGATCATTATTGCGCGTCGCTTATGGATCGGCATAACAGGGAAATTATCGGAAAAGCTGTTTCTGATAAAAATGATACCAAGCTCGTTCTTGCTGCACTTGAAGATGCACATTATAATCGCCCAAATCTTAGAGGCTGCATACATCATACTGATGCCGATGTTCGTTATTGTTCAGATGATTACATAAAACGACTAACGGAATTAAAAATGAATATTTCAATGTGCGTCGGAAATGTTTATGAAAATGCTCATGCTGAATCGTTCAATAAAACTATTAAAAGGCAGGAAATAAATATTTCTGATTATGAGAGTAAGGAGGAATCGGCAAAATCTATTTTCAGGTTTATTCAAACGTATAATACATTTCGGCCTCATTCTTCACTCGGCGGTTTGACCCCTGTCGCGTTTAGAACAGCTCAAAAAATGAAGGCTAAAGTGTAATTATACTTTACAGTTTTAGGGGGTCACTCCAAAGACTAAATTGAGACAATTGACGCTGTTCGTAACTTTGCAGAATTTTGACCCTCTGGCAAAACCGGAAGAGTGTATTGTTAACAAACTAATATTCAGGTTCTATGGCCGGTCATTGAATATTTTTTTAAACGAATAAGTCATGAATCATTCTTGTTTTTAGACCGATGAGTTTACCTTATAATCTCTGAAGTATACTGTTTTTGTTTTGATTTTTTAATTAATAATCATCGTCTCCGGCGATAATAAATCATGGAACTGTCAATTGCTGGAAGTCTCCCCAGCAAAGTTAGGGGCTTACAGATGATTATTAGTTGACCTGTTTTCAATCTGGTATTAATAAGGTAAGTAAAGAACATTGGCCAAGGGCCAGGCATTGATTTGCCCCTGAAAGGGGCTATTTTTCATAGTCATACCCAGTTTGAAGTTTGAAGTGAGCTAAAGTGTGAAGTTGAGGAGTCGCTT
>JAAERC010000349.1 GCA_024230695.1 Candidatus Zixiibacteriota bacterium | reverse complement strand
TTGTCGATTTTACCGACTCGGACACTGATACTATTTCCAGGGGAAACAGTATCAATTCAAATCGGGCGGCCGGAAAATCTGGCACTGATAAAAGATAATACCGGCAAGAATAAACTTATTGGCGTTACCTATTCGCCTGACGGTGGCACTGATCAGAAGCGCGCAAATGTTTGTCATATTGGAACGGCGGCGAAAATAATATCAGCTGCTGATGGCCCGGGCGGGTCCAAAATTATTACACTTGAAGGAAAACGACGGATTGCGCTCAAAAGTATTGCCAAGAAGAAACCATATCTGACAGCCAAAATAAACTATGTTGATGAAAAAGTTATTAACACCGATAAAACGGCTGATTTATCTGAAAAGATAATAAGTATCATCGAAAAAATAACCAATGTTGCCCCGACTTATTCGGCAGAACTTCCATTTGTGATGAAATTTAATATGGAAAATCCGGGTAAGTTTGCCGATAAAATTGCGTCCTCGTTTCATTTTCCAATTAATTCCAAGCAGGAGATTCTTCAAACTTGCCGGCTTGATCCGCGATTGGAAAAAACATTGCGGTTTCTTGAGGCGGAATTTGAGCGGGTGACTATTTCTTATGAAATAAAAGAAACGGTTAAAGAAAAAGATATTGAAGAGCGGCGGAAACATTTCCTTCGTGAACAGTTATATGAAATAAAAAGACAGCTTGGTGATGTTGATATTGAAGACAGAGCCGCCCATAAATTAAAATTGGAAGTTAAGGCCAATAAACAATTAACACCCAAGGTTCGCGATCGGGCATTAATTGAGATCGATCGCCTTGCTCATCTTTCGACTGCCTCGGCTGAGTATGGCGCTACTAAACTTTATCTTGATTGGTTGCAGGGGATACCCTGGAATGTTTGCGGTGAGGAAACATACGATCTCGAAAAGGTCGAATCCGATATTGGGACTGAATATTATGGTTCTGAGAA
>JAAERC010000348.1 GCA_024230695.1 Candidatus Zixiibacteriota bacterium | reverse complement strand
TCTAAATTTGAATTTGAATTTAAGCGTAAAGGCAAATTTTATGCTTATGGTTTTGAATTGGATACACCCAAAATACATAGCGAATGGCTTTATGAAATCAGCAAGACGAGCGAAAAAGTGATTTTCGAGAGAAGAACGTCGGATGACAATGAAACAACCGTTGAATTTGGGAAGGTTGATTTTAAGGGTAAAAAAGATAGGCAGTTTGTCGAGTTTACGGGAATGGGGACACGCTATAATCAGTTGTTTTTGACTGAAAGTATAGAGCGCGGGCTGAAACATTTTGAAGATGCTTTTTTTTGGTTTGATAAAGTACTCACATTTATATTTCCAGGTTCACAATTTGCTGATTTAGAAATGGGTATTGTTGGGGACAAAGATTTTAGCCGCTCTATGTTAAAGTTTCTTCAATTATTTGATACAGGTATATCCGGCATCAGTTTTGAGAAAATTGATTTTGACGATGACATAATGGGTTTCCCAGATGGATTTAACGAACAGGTGGAAGATTTAGAAATTGATCAGGGAGCTATTTTTAGATTGCCCGATAACAGACGTTACATAGTTCTCAGGGACGAACACAATGAACTACTCACCGCCAAGTTGATGACGAAGCATACAATGAAGGGCGACGATGAAGAGGCCTTACTTGAAATAAGTGATGAGTCAGATGGCACACAGCGGTTAATGGAATTAATCCCTGCTTTGATTGATTTACTGGCTAGGGACCGGGTTTATGTTATTGATGAGCTTGACCGTAGCCTGCATCTAAGGTTGAGCTACAAAATCCTGGAACTCTTTCTGAACAATAAGCAGAAGCAAGCCAGTCAACTTATTGTTACAACGCACGAATCAAGTTTGTTAAATTTGAATCTGCTGCGTAGAGACGAAATATGGTTTATTGAAAAAGATAAAGAGGGGGCCTCCTGTGTCTACTCTTTAGAAGAATTTGCCCCAAGATATGATAAGGATGTGCGAAAAGGTTATCTTTTGGGTAGATTTGGAGCCATTCCAATAGTGCCGAATGTTTCTGATTTGGGTTGGGTAAGCTAACAACAATGCCAGCTAAACGAGTATTTAAACCCCGCTTACGGCGCAGCAATGTCCGAGACGCCAGACTCATTGTGATTGCCACCGAGGGAAATCATACGGAGCCAAAGTATTTTAAGGATATGGCTTCCCCGGAATATTATCGCAATTCAAGGATACACGTAGAAATACTGGATCGTTTAACAACGGACTCCGCGCCAGAACACGTTATGAACATGCTTGATCAATTCAAGCGAGAGTTTAGGCTAAACAAGTATGATGAATTGTGGATGGTGATTGATGTTGATCGCTGGGGAAAGAAAAAGCTGAGTTCTATAGCGGCCCAATGTCTACAGAAAAATTATTCTCTGGCTGTCAGCAACCCCTGCTTTGAGTTATGGTTATTGCTTCATCTTAAATCTTTGGCCGATTATACCCCAGTAGAGCTAGCAGAATTTGTGGAAAATAAAAAGGAAAATCACAGAACCAGGCTGGAGAAAGAGTTAGTTAAACTACTTGGTAGTTTTAGTAAAAAAAATCCAGATATGACTCGATTTCTTCCATATGTAAAAACTGCTATTGATCGCGCCAGAAAATTGGACACCAGCCCTGAGCACAGGTGGCCCAATAGCTTAGGTTCGCGTGTATATTTATTGGCCGAAAAGATAATTTTAATAACGTATACCCCTCGCGTTTGCCAAGTCCACCCCGAAATAAATTTCAGGGCTATAGAACAGCGCCCAATAAATTGGGCTAAATCGCTCAGAGATAACCCGATTTATCGGGTGCTGTTCTGTAGCACGGCGACTTCATCGCCGTGAGGGGCCGGTTATGTGAGACTGGTATGTCTGGCATTGAGTCAAGTCAAGGGGGTATACGCTATTGAAAAGATAATTAACGATTAATTTCATTATCCCTTGAATATTTTTTAAGGTACTTTGGGGCAGAGCGTAGCTGGTACCATTTGACATACAATTGAGGACTCTTTTTCAGTACCTTTGCCTCTATAATTTCAGGGTCTTATCCTTTATAATTTAACTTGTAACGGTTTTGTTTTGGGGTGACTTACAGATTTTCCTAAAAACCTACATCCGGGCTACAACAGTTTGATCCCCTACTTCTTTACCTGTCACCTGATCCAGAAAATACATCTAAGCCATCTAAGTCTGTAATTGGCGTGAAATCGTCAATTAAAAACCCTGGGCTGCGTCGATTAAGACGCACGAGTGAGTTTTTTACATTTTCACCCATCAGGCAACAACCCTAATTATAACCACTTACAACTAATATCAAGAAACAGCAAGTATTATTGGACAGAAGTTTCCAGCCTATCTTCTCACAAGTGGCGTATTTCAGTCCTACCAGAATTATCAAATCTATTAAGGAGTGAATTTTAGATGGATCTTAAACAAAAGGTTGTTAAAGGGCTTATATGGTCGGCTACCCAAAATTGGGGTAGACTGGTTATTGTATTTTTTATTCTCTTGGTGCTATCTCGCCTTTTAGAGCCAAAAGACTTTGGGCTGATGGCTCTGGGAACTGTTTTTATAGCTTTTGCCAAGATTTTTCTCGATCAAG
>JAAERC010000347.1 GCA_024230695.1 Candidatus Zixiibacteriota bacterium | reverse complement strand
TGTTTGGGTTTTGAGGTGGAGTTGGCTTTTCAGTTTTGGGTGATGAACTCCAATCAACACTGAATTGATCCGATTGCTGTGATTCGTCTGGTGTGGGAGAATCAGGGGTTTGAGGTTCTTGCGAAATATTGTTATCAACTGACAATTTATCGGTAGGAACTTCGGATTCTGATGGAACCATAATCTGGTCGTCGCCAAGCAAATTGGAATTATCCCGAATCTCAAGAGATTCCTCCTCATCCTTTTTGTCCTTAGAAGAACTACTTCCAAATAATTGAGGTGCATCTGATTCTGCCGTTTCAGTAATTTCGAATTCCAAGTCATCATCTATGGCGGGATTATTTATGGCAGGACTATTGTTAACTTCTGCCAGAATGGTGCCGCATTTATTACAATATTGGGCATCATCCGTATTATTTTCGGCTTTACATTCCGGACATATTTTCAAAATAGACTCCAAAAAAAATATAATTTAATTAATCAATATATCGGTTTGAATCGTCGTTACTTTAGAAAGTGTAAATAAGGCAAGAGGATATAAGGAGGCTTTTGAAAGGGAAATTTGCAATTTAGCTCTTGACAGCAGGAATATGATAAGGTATAATCTTTTGATATATTAAACATGATAGTCGCAGGAGGATAATTAGATATGGATAGGCGCTTTAACCGCATGATACTCACCGCCTTAGCCGCAGTTTTGTTGCTTTTAGTTTTTGGCTGTACCCAGCCTGATGATGTGCTGGCACCGGTATCCACAACACGTATAGTTTTGGAACCTGAAAGATTACCTACTTTGCCTGACAGCTTTTATTATCAGCTTTGGGTGATTGATACCGCTCAGATGGCCTATTCGGTAGGCAGTTTTTACTGGGAAGATGCCCAGTACGAGTTTTATGATCTTGACAGCAATGTTATAGATTCTATTTGGACGGTTAACTACGATATTCTTGATCCGTTTTATAGATTCATTAGTGTTAGTGTCGAAAATATTGGTGATCCACCATCAGCTTCAATTTTGCCGCGATCATCAATTGGACCGATTATGCTTCAGGATACGCTTTATTCGAATGAAGACCGCCTGATGAAAATGGTCTTTCCGCTTGATATGTGGTTGGGATATGGTTTCTTCTCAATAGAAACCCCATCTGATTCAAACTCTCAATCTAATGATGCCAGTGGATTATGGTTTGCAGAATATACTTATGACTCATTAATGTTTGCCGATACAACCGATGTTTCTTTAGTAATAAATAATACTCAGGACAGAGCGCTTTTGTTGACTGTCAATGCTCTAGATTCAGTATATAATCGTTGTATCCAATATCATGATAGATTTTGTTTTGTCTGTTTAGATACAGGAATCATTACTGCTGCCGAATATCTTCCTGATTCGGTAAATTGCGTTATGCCTAACGGTGATTCTATATTTACTGACTGGATGACATTAGATACGCTTGATGCCGATACTGCGGTTGTTATTTGTACAACTGACGAATGCGATACACTTCCGGTCGATACATTGGCTTTTACTACTGATAGTATGGATGTCAACTATGTCAAATTAATAGTTGACTCAAATTATATGATGAGAGATTCATTGGTTTTGGATACCTTTATTCATACCTATATTGAATTTGATTTTGTCGCCCCGCTGGTTAATACAGATACTGCCAATCGTTATGATACGGTAACAATTTATAGCGACTATGATGAAGCATCCGACACTTGGTTAACCGAAGAGGAACGGGAATATATAATTGCACCGTTTACAAGTTATGACCATGATTTGGGTTATACTTATAATTCATGGTATATTAAAGTTGATAAATTTATCAATTCATTTTTAGAAAGTCCTGATCTTTCCGATGCTGTTGATGAATTCACTCCGGAATATGATAAAAAATGGCATTATAAAGGCTGGTTGTTATCACCATATTTATCGCCAACTTCAGTATTTGGCAGTATAGATAAACCTAATTGGGCACCATTTTATTTAGAGTCAGAATTATCGCCTCTTGATGCTCCAATGGTTTCAACCGGAACATTTAAGGACTTTACTTTACCTGATGATGGTAATCCATATACTGATAATCATCGAGTGCCGCCATATCCGGGCGAAGATTTTCTATTAAATCTTCCGGCCGGCGTCAGCTCGATAGCATTATGTAGTCAGGGTAATAATGAGGGCAAAGTTTTGGTTACGCTGGAACCAGATAACTATGATAGCGACTCTACTAATTTCCCATTGGTTCTTTATGTCGGTAATGTGCCGACTTGGGAGGAAGTAAGCGATACCACTGGTGATCACTCTCAAAGAACGTTATCGTTTGATATGTCCAACTGGTCATCCGGCCTATCTGGTCTTGGTATCGGATTCCCGCTAATCAAAGTAACATATGTCAGAGAATAGTTTAACATTCTAAATAAATTAAAGCCCGTCATTGTGACGGGCTTTTTTATTGTTAGGAAAAATAACGTTATTTAACTTTATTCTTGTGAATATTAATTCGTATTTGCAGTAAATAAATTAAATTGATGCAACTTTTAAATTCTGACTTCGTCAGATAGAGTGGAGATTATAAAAATGGAAAACAACATTCAAACCTCACAAACTTCCG
>JAAERC010000346.1 GCA_024230695.1 Candidatus Zixiibacteriota bacterium | reverse complement strand
GCCTGAAAGCCCGGTTTTCAAAACTGTGGCTAATGTATATGATACTGTTCCTGGCGTGCTGAAAGAGCATGGCAGAGCTAAGAATCCTTGGCCGAACGTTGATGCCGGTTCTGGTTCCTTGTTGCATCATTTTGGTCTTAAGGAATTCCCATACTACACAGTCCTCTTCTCTGTTTCACGTGCAATGGGTATGCTGTCACAATTGATTCTTAACCGTGCGCTTGGAACTCCGATCACTCGTCCAAAATCAGTCAGTACCGAATGGGTTAAGAAAAATATCAAATAGTAATTATTCTGTTATGATATATTTAAACGGCGGTGTAACAACCGCCGTTTTTTATTGTATTTAATTTAATAGTCTGCCTGTGCCCGGTTAATCTTCGGATTGACCGGGGGAGACACCGATTAATCGTTATGGCAGGTTTTGATTCTCGCTTGCGAGGATTGTGACCTGCCATGTAATCTTGTGCGTGTCAGATAGTCAGAAAAACCTCATCTGCACAGGAATGATGTTATAAAGGAAATTTTATTATGAATTCAGTGCCGTTATTATGTGAAGACCTTAAATCCAACTCCCCATCAAACTCTTCGACAATCTGATGAACAATAGACAAACCCAAACCGGTGCCCTCTTTCCGGGTCGTAAAATATGGATTAAATATTTTTTTCTGAATATCTTCGGGGATACCGGGCCCATTATCTGTCACCGACAAAATCACCGAATTATCTGTTTTTATCAGAGATACTGATATCTGACCTTCTATATTTTGGCAGGCCTCAAGGCTGTTTCTAACAAGATTGATTATCAATTGTTTTACTTTGTCCTTCGAGCCGGATAAAGAAATATTTGATTCAATATCAGATTTAATAACCGCACCCGATTTTTCGCTATCCAGTTTCAAAAACTGTAGCGTATCATTTATTGTTCCACCTAAATCAATTCTATCTTTTTTCTCTTCCTGTCCTCTCGCTAATGACAAAAACTTGGTAACAATGTCATTTAATCGTCCTGCTTCAGATTTGATCTGTTTGGTAAACGATTGAAACTCCTCACTATTTTCTTTCGGCTCGAATTCGGCCATAAGTCTTTGAGCGGCTATTGAAATACCGTTGAGTGGATTT
This sequence comes from Candidatus Zixiibacteriota bacterium, assembly GCA_024230695.1. Next base: position 954 of record JAAERC010000346.1, on the reverse strand, counting down.
CTTATCTCATGCGCCACCCCGGCGGCTAAATCGCCAAGTTCGCTTAGCCGCTCTTTTCTGTTGGCAACATCTTCCAATTCTTTAAGACGACTGTAATTGTAAACAACGGCTACTGCTCCGGCAGACTGATTCTTATAGTCAAATAACCTTGCAATATTTATCAGAAAATATTTTTTGTCGGATAATTCTGATAGTTCGGTTTTGTACTCACCACTCGTTTCATTTTTTAAAAGAAATTCATCAAATGGAACAACGGCATTAAATGGTAATTCATGCCAATTATTGTTAAGCAAATTTTGTTCATCAATATTAAAATCATTGAGAAATTGCCGGTTGGCAAGCTCAACCGTTTTATCTTTACGTATTATTACCAAGCCGGAATTAATACTATCGAATACTTTTTCAGATAATGATTTAACTTCTATAAATGAACGATCTAAGTCTTTTCGTTTTTGTTTGCCGGACAAATACAATCCGAATAGAACCAATACTATAAAAATAACAATACTTAAGATAATCATCTGCTGATCGAATCCCGCCACTATCTCATTATACTTCTCAAGTGAGATTCCCAACCGAAAGATACCATCACCAAACTCCAATGATGAAAACGGTTTGATTAACTCTAAGATTTCCCGGTCGGTCAGAAGATGTCGCCGAAAAACGGTCGTATCGGAATCAAGAGCCATCTGTAAAAAGGAATCGTTTTCAATTTTGAGGATCGGCCCGATTTTTTTCGAGGAAAACACAATTCCCTCATTTGTCTGGAAGATGATATATTCAATCCCCACTTCGCGGGCGATATTCTGAACCAAAAACCCGATCCCAATATTTTTCTTCGCCTCTGAAAAGAATAGTGCATCCGAAACCAAAACAATGACATGTTCAAAATCGCTGGTTTGCTCAAGATAATAAATCGAGACATCGCCGGGAAGTTCGCCGGAGATCGTTCGT
>JAAERC010000345.1 GCA_024230695.1 Candidatus Zixiibacteriota bacterium | reverse complement strand
TGATAATTCCACATTATATAGAAAATTGGAACGATACAAATTGCAGGATACAGATTCTGTAGTATCGGAGTAAATAAAAGAAAGAGTTATAGACAAAAAAGCTGAGCAATTACTAAACAATGATATCAAATATAACACATATAGTAGAATTTATGTCACGTGGAATGGCAGTTGCCATAAATTATGATAAATTTATTATTTATATAGCGAGGTTGCGATGAAAAAGTTCAAATCAAAAAGCGGCTTTACATTGATCGAAGTGATGATCGTAGTTGTCATTATAGGGATTTTGACAGCTCTTGCAGTACCTCGATTTATGCCAATGACAATCAAATCAAAACAGGCCGAGGCAAAGGCTATGTTGAAACAGATGTTCACAATGGAGCGTGCCTATCGTCAGGCTAATGATTCATATTGGGGACAGGGGCTTACGGCTGATTCTCTGGCGGCCAATCAGAGCAATTTTGCTACAATTGGAGTTGAGGTGCCGAATGGCGCCAAATACCAGTTTGCTATAACTGTTGCAAATGGTACCAGTCTGACTATTACGGCCACGGCGACCGCCCTTGATGATGATCCGGCGCCAGACATCTGGCAAATGGATCAGGATGGTGTGCTTACCTGTACCAGTGATGATGTGACCTTATAGCGATTGAGAAGATAGTATATTATTGGCGGTCAATTAGTTGGCCGCCCTTTTTTATGCCTGTCATTTCCCAATGAATGTATTTATCCAAAATACTTAAAATAATGCAAAATGCAATTTTCATCGCAAAAGACCAAAACCCAATGTGTGGGGACGTTCCCAAAGCTATTGGACGAAAACTATATAGCCAAAAAAAATGCAGCTATTATGTGATGTTATTCACG
>JAAERC010000344.1 GCA_024230695.1 Candidatus Zixiibacteriota bacterium | reverse complement strand
TTGGTTTTTCATCAGATTCTGTTGTCGATCCGGTTGATAATACCTGCTCGGCACGGCTTCCATCGCGATAAATAGTAATCCCCTTACAACCAAGATCAAAAGCCTGCATATAGGCATCACGAACATCATCAACAGTAGCATCTTTTGATAAATTAATTGTTTTGGAAACGGCATTATCGGTATATTTTTGGAATGCCGCTTGCATTTTAACATGCCATTCCGGCTTAACATCATGCGAGGTAACAAAAAGCCTTTTAACATCATCAGGAATTTCCTCAAAATGAGCAATTGTTCCCTCTTCGGCGATTCTCTCCATCAATTCCTCTGAATAAAATCCGCGTGCACGGGCAACTCTTTCAAAGTGAGGATTCACTTCCACCAGTTTATCGTTATCCATGACATTCCTGACAAAAGATACGGCGAAATATGGTTCAATACCTGAAGAACAGCCTGCGATTATCGAAATTGTACCAGTCGGCGCAATAGTAGTAACTGTAGAATTTCTCATTTTGGCGTCATTTCCACCTCGGCGGAACGATGATTTTTCCCAGTTGGGGAAAACGCCTCTGCCCTCTCCTAAGCGAATAGACTCGGTATGACCGGCTTCATTGATTCGTGACATAATTTTCTCGGCTAATTGCAGAGCCTCATCCGAATCGTATGGAATTCCCAATAAAACCAATAGGTCAGCCCAGCCCATAACACCCAATCCGATTTTGCGATTTTGTTTGGTATTAAAATCGATCTCCGGAAGTGGATAACGATTAGCCTCGATAACATTATCAAGAAAATGAACACAATGCGTAACTGTTTCATCAAGCTTTTCCCAGTCGATCTCATATCGGGAAAGTTCGCGAGATTCAAGATCAACAACTGCTTTGACCATCTTACTTAAATTGATTGACCCAAGATTACAACTTTCATATGGAAGCAATGGTTGCTCGCCACAAGGATTTGTTGATTCATAAAGCCCAACCTGACTAACAGGATTACCATCATTCATCCGGTCAATAAACATCACCCCCGGCTCGCCAGTTTGATGAGCATGATTTACAATCTTCTCCATTACATCACGGGCTTTTAATTGTGCTGTTTTGCCATCTCGAACCATAACTGCTTCGGTTCTGGGATCGATCAATTCATAAAAGCCATCTTCTGCAACGGCTCGCATGAAAGCATCGGTTAAAGCTACGGAAATATTAAAATTGGTTAGTTCTTTTAAATCATCTTTACAGGAAATAAAATCAAGAATATCAGGATGATCGACTCTTAAAACGCCCATATTGGCACCACGACGAGTACCACCCTGTTTAACAGCTTCAGTGGCAGAGTTAATCACTCGCATAAATGAAATCGGTCCCGAAGCAACCCCGGAAGTTGACGCAACCACCGAGTTACTTGGGCGGAGACGAGAAAAAGCAAAGCCGGTTCCACCGCCGGACTTGTGAATCATCGCCGTATCTTTGACAGCGGTGAAAATTGATTCCATCGAATCTTCGATCGGTAAGACAAAACAAGCCGAAAGTTGCCCCAGCGGCCGCCCGGCATTCATCAATGTCGGCGAGTTAGGCATAAAATTCAAAGATGACATCAATTCGTAAAAATCATCTTCCAATGTTTTTATTTCAACAGTAGTGGCTCGGAAATTTCTCTCAGGGGCAGCTATAGCTGTAGACACCCGACGAAACATATCCTCCGGACTTTCAGCCACTTTGCCCTGTTCATCTTTTTTCAGATAGCGCCGTTCGAGAACTTTTATAGAATTTTCTGTCAGATCCAGTTTCTTTTCATCGTCCATGATGGCCCCCTATTGATTCGATACACGTTGCTAAGTTGTTCTCTTTGTCTATTTCAAAATCGTCGAACAAAATCGGCACCTCGTTTGGCGGAATTTCGATTGCATGTTCGGAGTTTGGCACAATTGATAATATACCAATCGACCATTTTGCTAGAATTCTTGACATGTCCTCTGTCTTGTTCAAAGTTAGTTTCTCCATAAAGATAGCTCATTTTTACAGCGTCTTATATCACATTTAGCCTTTATTTTTAAGCCCAATCCCTTTTTAATCAAAGCCAGAAGAAAAACGCTTATCTTTCTGCAAGACAATCGCTTATGCTAATTTCTCAATTACGTCGGTCTGAACTCCCCGATTTCACTCTCGGGATTGCAGATTAACCAAATCAAAATATATTGTCAAATAAAAAAACTTCAAAAATCAAAATAAATCACAATATATTGTGCTTCAATACTTTGTGATACGGCTATTTTGTGCTTTTTGTTTGAATATTTCATACTGGAATAATCACTCCAGATGATAAATTTGTTAAGTCATTAAATAACAGCAGGTTTTTAAATGTAGACTCTGTTTAATATATTTAAAAAATGAAATAAACCTGATAGATAATGATTTATCCTCTATAATAAATTAGGGTGATATTAAGATTTTCTCTAATTATCTACAACTCATAATTATGTAAATAAAAAACATCTTGACTTGGTATATCTATTTGCGGATTTTCTATATATTGTAAGAGAACTATTCGGTGGCAATAAAAGACCGGAACTCTGATGCTGTTTGAGACGTAAATTATTAAGAGAAATAATCTTGAACGGAGAAATATATATATGAAACTTTCCGACTATGAACAGGACGGAGTGTTTATT
>JAAERC010000343.1 GCA_024230695.1 Candidatus Zixiibacteriota bacterium | reverse complement strand
GTTGATATTTCATCGCTGGCTGAGGATAGATTTGAAAAGGGCGTCACCAGCGAGGAAACCAACGTAATCTAACCAATTTCATTGGATAACCAATTTTTTTGGATATCTGAATATATCAAAACGTCAATACGCCTAAAAGATAAGGAATTTTGAAACGGCTTAGAGGGTAAAAACTGACTTTACAAAATAGATAAATTATGTTATAATTTTAGTCTTTGAGGAAATCAGGGAAACGGCTTTATAGTGGTTTTGGCCTGATGAAGAATGGAAAATATTAACTGAGGATAGACAGGAACAATATGGCAAAGATGAATCCTGAGGACATAAAGATAATTCTTGCGACCGACTGTGGTTCGACAACTACTAAGGCGATTCTTATTGAGAAAAAAGACGGTGAATACCGCCTGATGGTTCGCGGTGAGGCCCCGACAACTGTTGAGGCTCCATTTGAAGATGTAACCAAAGGTGTCCTGAATGCGGTTGGAGAGGTCGAAGAGTTATGCGGCCGGAAACTTATCGATGAAGAGGGAAGAATTATTTCACCGGCTAACGGAAATGTTGGCACTGATATTTATATTTCAACATCATCGGCGGGTGGCGGACTTCAGATGATGGTCGCTGGAGTTGTTCGTTCGATGACTGCTGAATCGGCTGAACGTGCCGCACTTGGTGCCGGATCGATTGTGATGGATGTTATTGCATCCAATGACAAACGTCTCCCCCATGAACAGATCGAACGAATTCGACGTTTACGTCCTGATATGATATTGCTTTCCGGCGGTATCGATCATGGGACCACGACTCATGTTGTAGAAATAGCTGAGCTGGTTTCGGCGGCCGATCCTAAACCTCGTTTGGGAAGTGGATATAAACTGCCTATTATTTATGCTGGTAATATTGATGCCGCAGATATGGTTAAAGATACGCTGGCTGATAAAGTCGATTTGAAAATTGTGCCTAATTTACGTCCTGTATTAGAACGCGAGAATCTGGCTCCGGCTCGTGAGGAGATCCATAATCTTTTTATGGAACATGTAATGGCGCAGGCTCCGGGTTATCGGAAACTTATGGATTGGGCCGATGCCCC
>JAAERC010000342.1 GCA_024230695.1 Candidatus Zixiibacteriota bacterium | reverse complement strand
CATTTTGATCTTTACCATCCCAAACAATCGAATGATTTCCTGAAGGTAATTCTTCGTTAATAATAGAGTTAATATTTTGCCCCAGAATATTATATATCGTCAACTTTGTAATTGATTTCGTCTCAAGAGAAAATTGGATAGTAGTCGTTGGATTAAACGGATTGGGATAATTCTGCCTCAAACTGAATGTTGATGGTACAATATTGTCGTCGTCTTCATTATCAGTAGGATTACATTGATTCGGTTTTGGAATAATATTATTCATCCGTCTATTATATCGCCAATGTTTAACCGGTGAGGCACACTCATGATATACTTTTCCATGCAGATTTACGAATACCAATTTATCATCTGCTGTGGTCATAATCATATCAACATAACCGTCACCGTCAATATCCCCGATTGATGGAGTATGTCGCCTACTGGTGCTTGTACTGGGCGCTACGATCAGAGGAAAATCGGAAAGTAGTGACGCATCATTACCCCAGGCATATATTCGTTGGACCATATAATTAGAAAACGGATCATCGTTTGCAGCCGCAACAATATCAGCCATTCGATCATCATCCATATCGTTGATTAATAGCATATTGGTTATACCCATCTGCGGAGTAGTGGCAAAGTGACCATTAGGACTCCCCGGTAAATATGAGGTTCCATCAAGGTTCCAGGCAAGGACATAGCTGATGTCCAAATCAAAAAAGCCGGTTACATATTCCAAATT
>JAAERC010000341.1 GCA_024230695.1 Candidatus Zixiibacteriota bacterium | reverse complement strand
GGCTTGGCGCAGGCATTATTAAATGATCCGGAGATTATTTTCCTCGATGAGCCAACCGATGGTGTCGATCCAATAGGACGGCGCGAAATTCGAGATATTTTGAAATCGTTGAAAGATCGTGGTAAAACAATATTTCTCAATTCACATCTTCTTGCCGAAGTAGAATCGATTTGTGATAAAGTAGCGATCCTTAATAATGGACAACTTATCAAAGTTGGACCGGTCGAAGGTTTAACAACTATTAAACCGACCTATGAGGTCACATGTATTGAACTTACCGAAGAAAACAGTACTGATATTCAAAATAAATTTAATTCTATATTGATAACCGAAAATAAACTTGAGATCTCATTTGAAAAAGAAGAACAGATCAATGAGTTGATTGATTTTCTGCGTTATAATAAAATCGGCATTGCTTCAATAATTCCTGTCAAAGTCAGTCTTGAGGATAGCTTCATGAATTTGATCAAGGGTACCAAGGCAGAGGCAATAAATGAATAAGTTCAAAGCTATATTTATTGATTCATTCTGGGAGATCCGCGCGGGAAAGATGTTATATATCTATTCCGCAGTGGCACTATTTACGGCATTTTTGGCGGCTATTATTCCATCAATTGAAATTGGCGGCCAGGATTTATTAAATGGTGAAATGATCGGCAAAGGTGTTATTGGTGGAATGTCAGGGATGTTCTTTGAACAATTGATTGGATTCATGATCTTCCTTATATACTTGGGAACGGCCTGGCTGATACCGGCATTTTTAAAAAAAGGACGAATCGAATTATCTCTGTCTAAACCTATCAGTAGAGTTAATTTTTTAACCATGAAATTCACTGCGCTCTATTTGATTTCTATATTAATTCTAACAGCTGTATCAGTGACTATTTGGCTAGTTTTATCATTTAGATTAGATAATTTCGATACTGGAATATTTTCTTCATTATTGGCCGGATATGTTGAATTCTTTATTATATTCTCTATAATATTCGCATTCGGAGTAATTATTCGGTCGGGGGCCTTTGCCCTGATGTCGTATTTTTTAATTAAAATTGTTAGCGGCTTGTTGGCATCTCGAGAGATGGTTTACAATTTTGTCGAAGAAGGTATCCTTACATATATTCTTGACACCCTTTATCATATTCTTCCAAAATTCCAGGATATGAGTGAAAGCCTTATGATGTTTATCGCTAACGATCATCAAATCAATTATTATCCGATTTGGTCAACTTTATTATTTGCCATATTCCTTATTGGTATCACTTCCTGGGTATTTCAAAAACGAGATTATTAATTTCAACAAAATGATACTTTGGTCGTCCCTATAATAACTTGACAGATATCAGGTTGAAGCGTATTATTTGATTGTTCCCGCGCCTCGATAAAAATGGAAATGGGAGCCGGTTTAGTATGAAAACATATCCAGTATTAATTGCCATATTTCTATATATTTTTTTATATCTTATTAACTCCTGCGGCAAATATCCTACCAATAATGAGTCGCCTTACGGTGAAACTATTTTATCCAATAATCTAAAAATAATTGATAATATGAATGGTATTGAACTCTTTAAGATCGACACCAGACATGTTTATTATACTTTTACGATCAATACTAATTATTCAGATTCAATACAGACGGGTGATATAATCATTGGAACCGCTTTTGGCGGTTATATCAGGCGGGTTACCGGATTAACAATATATCCGCAAGAACTGATGCTGAAAACCGAATATGCAACACTTGCCGATGCCATTGTCAACGGTGGTATTGATACGGTAGTACATCTTACTACTGGAACCGGATCAAAAAAAGACAGAGCAGTTTTTGAACTTATTTCCTCATCTAAAGGTGTCTCTTTATCCGAACAAGGAATAGATCTGTCGGGCTTATCCCTCTACTCGGGGAATACTGAGGGAGTTAGCGTTGATGTGGATATCTTAGACGGTTTTATCTCGTTTGATCCTACTTTGGAGTATGGATTTGCCATGAATTCAAATGGATTAAATCAATTTCATACATTTATTGGCGGAGACCTGATATATGATTATGATATGGAAATATCGAGTGACGGAAAATTCGGGATGACCGGATTGAACACTATTGCTGAGTTTCAATATAATTCTATTCAGATGTTTGGTACTCTCCCAATATTGGAAGTCATCAATTTAAAATTTGATATTGGTTTCAATATAGCCGCGACAATTGATGGCACTTTTTTGTATGGTGTTAATTCTGAATATAATGTAAAAGCCGGTGCACAACTTTTTGAAAATAATTGGTCAGAAGTCTGGACCAAAAACACAGCTTTCGAGGAAATGCCATTAAGCTGGCCGGGGCGAGGCGAAACGCACATTCAATCATATATACGACCCAAAGTTGATATTAGTTTTTATTCTGTTATTGGTTCTCAAATCTCTCTTAAGCCATACACCAATTTTGATGCCAACATCGAAAATTATCCATCCTGGTGCTGGGAATTGAATAATGGTATCGAAGGAACATATGGCTTTCAGCTTCATCAATTTGGACATGAAATAGCAAACTACTCACAAAACTTGGACGAAATGGAATGGTCAATTACTTTTGATTGTGAAGATATTGAGGACATGACGCCGCCATCCGGTATTAATGATCTAAGTGCCGAAAACTCTACATTCAATAGCGTTTCCCTTTCTTGGACCTCGACTGGTGATGATGCAGAATTTGGAAAAGCATCTGAGTATGATGTCAGATATTTGAAATCACCAATCGATCTTACTAATTGGAGTTTGGCTACAAAATGCTCACCAACCCCAAATCCCCAGAACTCAGGAAACAGAGAAGAATATAATGTTACCGGATTATCTCCAGTAACCAAATATTATTTTGCCGTCAAAGTAGGTGATGAGGTGCCAAACTGGTCGCCAATATCTAATATTGTCTCATATACGACCAATGAGGTTGTTGATGTTATTCCGCCATCCGCTGTTAATGATTTATTTGCCGGAACACCAACCGCCAATAGCATGACCCTTACCTGGACGGCTCCCGGAGATGATGACTATATTGGCAAGGCTACTAAATATGACATAAGAGTTTCCACCGAATATATAAGTACTTATGAATGGAATACATATGTTGCATGCCCTAATGTACCCCTGCCCAGTACATCGGGCAGCAATGAAGAATATATTGTTACTAACCTTGTACCCAATACAATTTACTATTTTGCGATTAAATCAGCCGATGAGGTACTTAACTGGTCAGACATGTCAAATATGGCCGGAGAAAGAACCTCTGCCGAATCAGGCCGTGGCGATATAATTGATGAGTTCCCATCGCCGACCTCTTCATATTGTTTGGACATGGCCGCAACAATATCTTCGCTCTGGATCATCGATCATTCTGATGATACAGTATATAATGTCAGTCTCTCAGATGGGACATTAAATAACAAATTCAATTTTGCGCCTACCGAATGGACAAATCTGCAAGGTATAGCCTACGACGGAAATTATCTCTGGATAGCCACGAGAAGTGATATCCATAAGGTGAATCCTGAAAATGGCAATAGTCTGGGACATTTCAATTATGATCAAACAATCGGACTAATTACCGGATTGACCTGGGGTGATGGAAAACTATGGTTGGCCGGGCCGTTTATTGACAAGGCATATGAAATTGATACTGACCGCGCCCTATTAGATGGGAATTTGGACAGTTCAGTTACTAATCAGGTAAGTTTTGCCGATCCATCGTTGTTTAGAGGGATAATGTTTTACGATGACGGATTGTTTATCTCCAGTTGGACCAATTCCGAATCAGCAACAGTTTATGAATATGATCCATCTTCAGGAGACATTCGTCAGCAATTTCAGATAAAAGAATATGCGCCAACCCAAAGAAACCCAATCCAGGGTGGTTTGGCTACCGATGGAACTAATTTTTATACCGGCGGCGATAATCTTCGAATATTAAAGATCAGATATTGATCTAAATTACTTTACTCTAATTGAATTTTCCGTTAACGGTTTTCTCCGATAATTGTTTATATTCCATGTCAGATTTTAGATTGTTAAAAAAGGTGACAAAATTGGTGAAACCTAAATATGAATTGATGGCACCAGCGGGTAATTTTCCGATGCTTTCGGCCGCGGTAAATGCCGGTGCTGACGCTGTTTACTTTGGACTAAAAGATTATTCGATGCGGGCAACTTCGAAAAACTTCACTCTGGATGATCTCGACGAGATGAGAGAAGTATGCGATTCTTCGCAACGTAAAGTGAAGATGTATCTGACTTTAAACACAATTGTCTTTGACGAAGAAATAGAAAAGTTAGACGAAATAATAAAGAAAGTTAAAGATAAAGTTGACGCCATAATATGCTGGGATCATGCGATTATAATGTTATGTAATAAACATAAAATCCCATTTTTTATCTCTACTCAGGCATCGGTTGCCAATACGAAAGCGGCCGAATATTATAAAAACCTTGGCGCTCAGAGAGTTGTTCTGGCTCGAGAATTAAACTTAGAGCAGATAAAAAAGATATCCAGTGTCATTGATGTTGAATGTTTTGTTCATGGTGCAATGTGTGTGGCGATTTCCGGGCGATGTTTTATGTCGCAGTTTACTTATAATAAATCGGCCAATCGGGGCGAGTGTAATCAAAACTGCCGTCGAAACTATTCTGTAACTGATAGCTCCGGTCATGAATTACAGGTTGAGAACTCTCGTGTTCTGTCTGCCAAAGATCTATGTGCTTTGCCTTTTATTGAAAAAATGAAAGAATCGGGTGTGATGAGTTTTAAAATCGAAGGTAGGGGGCGTGATCCGCGATATGTTGATATTGTTACATCGATCTACCGCAAGGCGCTTGATAACAGTATGAGCTCGGATGATGTGAAAAGCGAGATCATAGAGCTTGAGAAAGTATTTAACCGGCAGTTTTCCACAGGGTTTTATCTTGGTAAACCCACAAATCATGATTTTTCAACAACAGAAAATAGCGCCGCCACCGAAGTAAAACGTAATCTGGGAAAAGTCACCAATTATTATTCCAAGAATCAAGTTGCCAGTATTAAATTGGTAGCAGATCTGGCCATTGGTGACAAAATAGTTGTTATCGGAAATAAAACAGGCATTGTTACGCAAATTGTATCTTCAATGGAAATCGATAATAAGCCGTTAGATAAAGCCAACAAAGGCACTACGGTCGGCGTCAAAATCCTTGGTATTCGTAAAGGTGATACTGTCTTTAAAATTGAATCCAGAAAATAGCAAGTAGTCTCATTAGACAAATCTAATTTATAATCCAGTCAATTAGACATAAAAAATAAAATGCCGGAGGTCGGACTTGAACCGACACGGGCCATAAGGCCCAAGGGATTTTAAGTCCCTGGTGTCTACCAATTCCACCACTCCGGCATTGTTACGAGGGATTAATCTATATTATAGGTTAGATAAACGCAAGAGACTTTTGCAAAGAATTTGAGTTAAAATAATAGTGGTCTAATTTGCTATTAATACCATTATTGCGCATGCAGTTGGGTGGTTTAGCAGTAGAACAAAACCCAAGACGCGACCTTCAGGTGGGCTACAAGACTTAGTTTATCAATTCAATATTTTTATAGAATATTTTATTCCAGTTTGATTCCCATTGAACTTCGGTGTCTTTATCCGAAAAGTCCTGCCCTGCCCTCCAAAATATAAAGATGTTCCCATCATTATCCAACCTTAGCTTTTCATCGGAGGACAACTCATCAATTACTGGCCCATGGTTTCTCCAATCGTAACCATTAAAGGTGCAATAGTACTTCGTTTTACGATCATTTGCACCCTGTGCCAATATATGGAGGATTCCATCCGATGAGGCTACGGCTGACCAAAATCCATCTTTACTAAAGGACATTTGTGTCAAGCTCTCTCCTATTTGAACAGGCTGGCTCCAATTTACTTGATCGGGGCTGTAAATATAATATATATCTCTACATGATTTATTTTCCTTAAAATATGAGTGAACCCAAAACACAAAGAATTTTTCATTAATAACATATACTCCTATAGGATACTCAAATTGATGCTCTTCTAATTCCACCGATTTGATCTCTAAAGGTTCTTTCCAATTCTTGCCATCATATTTGCTAAACAAGAAAGATTCAGAATATGGAATGGGAAGAAAATCAGCCCAGGCAAACAACTTTTTCTTATACTCTTGCCAAACAGTATATAGTGTATCATGATTTAATATTGAATGAAAATATCTGTTTCGCGTTCTACCCGGTTTTGATATCATTTTGGCTTCCAGTGTTTCCCCATTCTTATTTTCAATAAGATAATGTTTACTAAAAATTCGATTCATATTATCGATTGATAAAACGAATTTCCTATAACGCCAATCTTCATATACTAAATAATCCGCGTTTTTTAGAGAATAATAACCAACCGGTTTAATCGATTCAAAACGATTACCTTCGCGGGCAAGGGTACGGAAAATAACAATTTCGCCAGTTAAGACATCAATTTTGGCAAAACGCTCTACATTGTCTATACTAGCATGAGCTATTAAGGTATGATTATTGGCCATTTGAAAATAGCTTTCCCAATAAGATCCCGCCCTTTTTATTCCCTTAATATAGTTTATAATTTGCAGGCTATCTCCAACAACCTTATGATAACTAATTGTTCCATCTTTATATTCTTGGGTTGCCAAATGTATAGTATCATAATTAATTACACAGTCATAAGAATCTAATCTAGAATTTAATTCAATTGCTTTTCTGTCACCGATAACAGATTCAGCCACACAAACACTACAAAAGCTGATTGATAATAAACTAAACAACAACAACATATTACATCTCATTAATAACTCCACCAGTCTATATTCTAATATTCTTAACTTCTTTATCAATCATATTACAATCTAATAAATGTTATATATGTTGGCTATAAAAAAAGGCCGGGTAAATCCCGGCCCAATGGCAGGATCGCAGGGATCCTGCCCTATTATCTAATCTGGCAGGTGTCGGTGATACACTGCCCTACTATTCTAATTACATATTCGGCAAGTTGAAGCAGATGACTTTGGGTTCGGTCATCTCCTGCAAAGAAAACTTAAGACCTTCCCGGCCAAGTCCCGAATATTTTACACCGCCAAACGGCATAGAGTCTAAACGATAATCGGTTGAGTCGTTTATCATCACCCCGCCGCAATCAAGCTCATAGGCGGCCTTAAAGGCAGTATCAACGTTGCTCGTGAAAATTCCTGTAAGCAAACCATACGGAAGCGAATTAGCCTCTTTAATTGCCTCATCAAGATCGTCGATTTTATAAAAATTAACCGTCGGACCAAAAACCTCTTCGCAATGGATCGTTATATTCTCCGGCAGATTTTCCAAAACAGTCGGCTCATATAATGCACCATCTCTTTTACCACCGGTTAATATATTCGCGCCTTTTTCTTTGGCTTCATTGACCCACTTCTCGACACGAATAGCCTCGGCCTCGTTGATCATCGGCCCCATATTGGTATCTTCTTTTAGTTTATCGCCGATTTTGTATTTTTTTGTCTGCTCAATAAATTTTGCCTTAAATTCATCATAAATACCTTTATGAATCAATAACCGCTGAACACCGATACAATTTTGCCCGGCGGCCCAGAATGAGCCAGAGACGCATGATTCGACAGCGAGGTCCATATCGGCATCTTTCCAGACAATAACCGGGGAATTGGAACCAAGCTCCATGCCTATCTTTTTGATACCGGCTTTGCTTGCGATATGTTTGCCAGCCTCAACACCGCCAGTAAACGATATCATACGGACCCGTTCATCGGTAACTAATGGATCACCGATTTCATGACCATTGCCTGTTAATAACTGAATCGCCTGAGTCGGTAACCCGGCTTCGATTAGTACTTCAACAAGCTTAATGGCCGAAAGCGGCGTCACGGTGGCTGGTTTTAAGATCACCGAATTGCCGGCGGCAATCGCCGGTCCAAGTTTATGCGCCACAAGATTCAGCGGATCGTTAAACGGTGTGATAGCCAAAACGACACCGATTGGAAATCGATAGTAATATCCGCGACGCTTCTCCCCTCCCGGGAATGAATCAAACGGAATCGTCTCGCCCAGAATTCGTTTTGACTCTTCGGCGGCAACAATCATCGTGTTGACACAACGTGAAGCTTCTTTTCTGGCTTCAACAATAGTTTTTGATCCCTCACGAGCAATTACAGTCGCGAACTCTTCAATACGTTCAGAAATCAGATCGGCTGCTTTGAATAATATCTGCGCTCGGTCATAAACGGTCATCTTTTTGGTGATTTCAAATCCTTTAACAGCAGATGATAAAGCTAATTCGCAATCCTCTTTTGAACCGGCAGGGACTGTATCAATAACAGAACTATCAAAAGGATCGATAACATCTATTTTTTTATCCCGGTCAACCCATTGACCATCAAGAAGCATTTTCATTGTTTGCCTCCCACATAAATAATATCGATCAAGGCACTATATCCCGTCTCAACTCGTCCGGCTCCAGGACCAACGATTGTAACATCACCAAGAGTATCAGTCGTAAATGTGATAGCATTAGTCGCGCCCATAACACCTGCTAACGGATGCGAGAGATCGATTTCTTCAGTGGCGACTGAGCCTTTAACTGTGCCATTATCAAGCCAGACTTTGCCTATCAATTTAAATCGCTTACCTCGAGCCTTGGCGTCTGTAATAGCCTCAGGAGTTATTTCTGTGATACCATTACATGGGAAATCATCCGGTTTATTATTGGAATTAAAAATTGCATTGGCGATAATCGTCACTTTTGCAAGAGCATCCCAGCCAAGAACATCAGCATCAGGGACCGCTTCGGCGTACCCAAGCTCCTGCGCCTTCTTTAATGTTTCTTCGTAGCCGTTTCCTTTTTCCATCTCTGAAAGAATATAGTTGGTTGTTCCGTTAAGAATACCTTTGACTTCGGTAATATCAGATCCGGCGAGTGTCTCTCGGGCCAGATTCAGCATCGGCGAGCCACTCATTACTGTACCTTCATACAGAAATTCCACACCTTTGTCTGTGGCTAATTTAATCAGTTCCGGTAAAAACAGAGCCACCGGGCCTTTATTGGTCGTGGTGACATGCATACCTTTTTCAATCGCCGCTTTTACATGGGATGTCGCCGGTTGACCGGTTTTAATATCGGTATAGGTCGCTTCAACCATAAGATCAGCGTCGGCTGAATTGATCAAAGCGAGGGCATCACCGTCAAACTGATCCGGTAAGCTATCAAGCTTTCCGCCGGATGCCGCTTTGAGCGCTTCATTCAAATTTATACCATCAGGATTATATACACTTCCCTTAAGCATATCACCGATACCAACAACCTTGATATCAAGATTGTGTTTTTCTTTAAGCAGTTTCTCTTTTTGAATAAAAAGTTCGGCCAAACCCTGTCCAACCGTTCCAAATCCAATCAACAATACCTTCATTATTTATTTTCTCCTAAATTCTATTAAATATTACTATTATTTTATCTGATATCGATCTGGTGCATCAAAAATATCTATCACATTAACTCTGGATGAAAATTTGTCAGACATTTGTACTATCAGTCTTTATAAGCTATACCAGCGAATTTGGCCGCATGACCGCGTCGCATAATTTCACGGGCATCTTTGTCGCATCTAATAGATTTGTGATATATTACATCACCGATCAATTCAGCTTTTTCTTTTCTTTCGTCATCTGGCAGGAAATAAGCTTCCATTGTATCATACGGTCTTGCTGTTCCATCACTTTCATATTTGATAGTAATATTACAGCCTGCATCAAGAACCTTGAAAGCGTTTTCGGTCCAGTTGAAATCAGGCATCCCGAGATCAGGATTGATTCGCAGATGAGCAGTCAGAGAAATATCCTTCAGCCCTGATTCTTTAAGAATATTGGAACAAGCAATAAATGTTTCGGCACTCGCCGCATTTCCAATATTGACCTCATAAATCGGGGTGGTGCCATCATCGCGGAGATATTCTTTTATAATATTAAGAAGCATTCGGAATTGAATCGTATTCTGTGTTGAGAGTAACATTGATATCTTAAAACTCATCGTTGGGATCTCACGGGCGTAATAACAGGCCGCCACAATAGTTGACCAACTCGGATTCAAGAAGAAGTTACCTCCGGTCTCCAGGCCTGTCCGAGTAACACCGTCTAGATAGACCAGATGGTTATTATCCCCGACTTCTACTCCGCCCAGGTTCCCAAATGGCGTTCCCATATTCTTTAGAATCAGCTGGCTGGTGCCATCACCAAGGTCGCGACGGTCAAATTTATCACCGGTCACTTTTTCCAGCCGGGCAAACCGTTCTTCCGGCAATGGAATCCCAATAAGATTGGTCGAACAGAATTTACTTGCTTTTAAGATATTTTCGGCCATTGCCAATGTTGTCATCAAATCGCCAGAATAGACATACTGTTCAGTCAAAGCGACAACCGAGATCATCTCGGTAGGAAAGAGAACATCTTTGTTTTCCGCGATACGGCGGATACAATCTAAAGTAACATAGGCGCCCTGATAACCTGAAACCTGTGTTGTGCAGACACCTTCTTTGGTTACTTTTAGATTCTCACTGGCAATAAAATCTTCAACTTTTGGAAAATCTTTGACATAGCTTTCGGCTTTTTCAAGCATATCGCCAAAACCTTTTTCCGAAACTATTTTTTTTCTGGTCTCATATACTCTGTTTTTATTTACTCTATCATTAATTAATTTATGACCATCGTATGAATCAATCAGAGCATCGATTGCTTTCATATCTTTTGAACCAAGTAATTTATAATGCATATTCAGTCCTCCCTGGAAACTATAAAGATTAAATAGATTGTTTATTCGTATTCAAAACTGTCCTACATTTACAATATCTTTAATTTAGAAAGTATAACAAACCGGCGCATATTTCAAGTGGTTTTTAATAATAGACACATATCATGCGTTGCTTTATACGTCACCCATTATGCGCTAGTATACAATAACATACAAGCGTGCTATTTATCGCATTGCATTATACTTTTGCTTCAAGCCACTGACCTTTACGATAGTACCAATAAAAACCGATTGCTGAAACAAAAGTGGCTCCGGTAATTGTCCACCAGACTGAATTTTGGTTGTAATGAAGGACTTGTGTTAATATATAAATTATTGGGATTTCAAGAACCCAGGAGTGACCAACACTGACTACCATTGCCGGCGTATTTAATCCAACTCCACCATAAACTTGTTCCAGCATTAGATAAATACCAGTGAATGGAAAACCGATTGCCATGATTTGAAGCAAGTTAACACCGACCTGGACAGTTTCCGGATTATCAAAATATATTTGCATAATCGGCCGGGCAAAATAGGCGATTATCGCTGAAACCGCAAGCATGATACCGACTGACAATAAAATCGCCTGATCGGCCGTTTTCTTTGCTCTCTCCTTTTTTCCCGCACCCAGATTATGTCCAATCAATGACCCCAATCCCAATCCGATTCCGATCAAAATCGCAATACCTATCGCTGCAATAGTCATCCCGACGCCATATGCGGCTATCACAGAATTTCCAAAAATCGCCACCATTGGCATCACCGCCAAACGGGCGCCAGAAAACGATAATGAGCCAAACCATGCGGGAACGCCTATTTTAATAATTTTCCCCATAGTCGCTAGCGACATTGGAACTTTGCTTCGCAAGTGTAACCTAATATTTGTTTTATTTGTGAAAAACAAAGCTATTCCGATTAGCAATGTAAGAGTGTATGATGTAACTGAGGCTATAGCCGCACCTACAACCCCCAGTTGTGGAAATCCCCAATAACCAAAAATCAGAAGCGGATCAAGGATGATATTTAAGATAGTTGATCCAAGCATCAGACCCATCGCAAGATTTGGATTTGCCACTCCTCGCAATGCCGTATAGACTGAATAAGTGCAAAGCGAAAATCCCATCCCAAGAAAAAGTATTCGGCCATATTGGGCCGCCAGGCCAATAGTTTCCCCTCTTGCTCCGGCAAAATAGACAATATCCTCAACAAAGAAATATCCAAGTACACCAATAATAGAGCCAAAAATAAATTTAAGGAGGTATGTTTCTTTAATCGCTGTTTCGGCGGCATCATATTTTTTCTCACCGTAACGTCTTGATATTATTGCCACCGAACCGGGACCGATCAGCATATTTATTGAAAAAAAGACCCAGGCAACATTTGAGAAGATTGTAATTGCCGCCACCGCCGTTTCGCTCTCAGGAAGCCTTGAAACCCAAAGCATATCAACCATATGATAAATATGCCCAGCCAGAAAACCAATCATCGAAGGTGTCCCCATTTTCAATATCGATTGAATAATAGAGCCTTCGGTATAGTCAACTTTATGTTTATTTTGCTTTTCGTAAACGTCGGCCACAAATCCCTCAAAATTTCAGCATTAACTCAAAAGTTGCAATTTTGTAATATACAAAGTTTTTATAAGGGAATATTGATTTATTTTATAATGTGATACAGAAGATATTTAAATCTTTGAGTTCTATTTATATTCTTTGAAAAAGTGCTCGATTCCTTTTCGGATTGACTTGGCGACTTTCTTTTGAAATTTATTGGTTTTAAGCAAGGCTTCATGTTCCGGTAAAATAATAAATGCACACTCGACTAGAACTGCCGGGTATTGCGTGGGGCGATTAACCGCCAGATTTCCATGATATAGACCATAATTGTTAAATCCGGTTCCTTTAATAATTTCCCGTTGAATCGATTTTGCTAAATCAAGAGAATGTAAATGGTAATAATATGTTGAAACGCCATTATTTTTATATGGGTCGACACCATCCGGTAACGCATTATTATGGATCGAAATAAAAAGATCGGCATCTCTTGCTTTGGCGATTTTAGGTCTATCATATAAAGGTAATGGCGAGTTATCATCCCGAGTCATTATAACAATCGCGCCCTTTTTTTCCAGTTCCTTTTTCAATTGAAGCGCAATATTGAGATTTGCCTCAGATTCAGTTAACCTTGTTGGGCCGATTGCGCCCGGATCAGGAGAATGACCAGGGTCAACCACTATCTTTTTATTCTTTAGTCTACCAATATTATTGGGCTGTTTATTAAAGATACACTTTAAGGTGTTACTCTCATAATAAATATCATATCCCCAAATCGGATTAATGAATTTAAAGTCCAATTGATAAATATCCGGCTCTGGCTGAGACCATCCGATATAATCAATATTGTCATCCTTAAAATCATACCGTATCCAGTCAGTATCTGAATTAGCTCCATATATTTTTAATGTCGCTGAACATCTGTCTTTTTCTATTAGTTGAAATGGATGTTTATCAGAGAGTGGAATTTCGATTAAATGTTGCTCAGAATCAGAATATGTTCGCACTGCCCGAACATATGATTTTTCCGGCAAACTGCCATCTTCAAGAAATCGAACAGAACGATTTTGGATCCAACCAAATTGGGTTTGGGATAATTTTAACTTGATCCACCCTGCTTCCCGCCCAACAGCCAAAGCATTAACTCCCTTTGGCTGAAATATTGACAAATAACCTTTGCGAGGTCCGACCCTGATTATTGAAACCGAATCAATTAATTCAACCGTACAGGGATAGTTGTCAGGATTGATCTGAATAAAATAAGATGAGCTATCAATAAATGTTTTACCAATTGATTTTATTAGCATTAAATAATCAAAATCCAATAGCTCCGCGGGAGTGTCTAATAGTACATTAAATATATCTTTTTTGTTTGGTCCGGCCAGGAAATAGCAAATTCTTGTTGAATCGAAAATCTTATTATACCCAATATCATAAAATCCCCGGTATTTTCCTTTTATCATTAATGAATCAGGAACCGCTCCAACTCCAAACACTGTCTCCCCCCAATATGCCTGCGATTGCGGCGCGGTTTCGGCCATTGGAACCGAATCGACAATTCCGGGAATAGAAAACCATGCATTACAGGCTGGAGTCGCCTGAAATTCGACTATTAATCTGTCACCGGATACCAATATTTGATTAAATGCTGAATCTTTCGTATCAGAAATTTGAAGAGAATCATAACCGAATGATTCAACCGGTTCAGGAACATAAACCGGCCAACTTAAGCTGGCAGACTGCTCCCATGACGTACTGAAAATACGTGTATCAAAAGCTACTACTGCCTCTATATTAAATTCAAAGTTTCCCGGATTAATTGGCAAAAAGGCCAAAAAACCACCATCTTTTTGAACTGGTATGGGAATGCCATTGATAAATAAATCATATGCCGGTGAAACCGAACCCAAAATAAATGAGGAATCAACTGCACCAATAGTCGAATTCTTTTTAGGATAAACAACATCAATTTGCGCGGTATGTTGCCCAAGGCATGACATAGCCATACCCAAAATGATGAAAATTATATAAAGTGAAATTACATTACATTTTAAGATATTCATTTTCAATCTTTGGCCCACCGATAATATTGCTATTTAGCGAAATCTTTTCCATATTATATTCAATATCGGAACTTATGTCATTTTTTAACAGGATCGGGCCATCTAAGTCAAAATAATCAGCCATTGATGATAAATAAACCGCCTGAGAAATCCCAATTGAACTTTCCACCATACATCCAATCATCACTTTTAGCTTGTCTTTTCTGGCCTGTCTGCAGATATCTTTGGCTGTTATGATTCCACCTGATTTAGATAATTTGACATTTACCCCATCAACATAGTCAGCAACTTTATAATAATCATTCAAATCGTTTAATCCCTCATCAACAATCAGCAATGATTTTGCCGAGCCTTTCAAATGTTTCCAATCACTTATATAATCAATCGTCGTTGGCTGTTCAATAAGTTCTACACCACATTTGTTTAAATTATAAATCATCTTCTCAGCTTTTTCGACTGACCAGCCACCATTGGCGTCAATTCGAATTATTTTTCCGGTGATATGTTTTAATTCTTCCACGACCTTCTCGTCACCATCAAATCCAAGCTTTAATTTAATTATTGAATAAGCGGATTGTTTTAATTCATCAAGCATCGTGTCAGGATCAGAAATACAAACCGTAACCGATGTGTTGATTTTCGACGGCTCAGGAAGTTTAACAATATCCCAGGGAAATTGATTGTTATCTGATGATATTTTATGAAGAAGTGCGGCCATCAATCCGGATTTAGAAATTGAGTTAAAAGGCATACTGTTCAAATCAATTAAATCAACAGTGGTTGGCTTAACCAGCGAACTAAGATGCGCCACGCCGCTTATGATATCTGTCGCGATCTGTTTTTCATCTGGCCCATAAAAGACCGACCGGGCCGCTTCTCCAAAGTTTTTATTATCTATTGATACAAAAACATTTTTCTTGGATTCTGCAGAGCCGCCTGATACAGTGAAGTCCTTTTTTAGAGGAAGATCTATTGTAATATATCTAATATTTATAACAGTACCCTCCGTGCTCCGAGATAGGTATCAAAAAGGTCTTTTCTGAATATGTCATCATTTGGGTTTAGAGAATTTATTGCCACTCCACCCTCACCCAAAGATGCATGTATAAACTTATTCTTTCCAATTACAATAGCAACATGCCCTTTGAAAAATAGTAAATCAGCAGGTTTAATATTGTTCAATGCTATCTTCTTGCCATTTTTGCATTGGTCACGGCTATCTCGAAAAAGCTCAATATTAAAATTTCTATATATTGTTCTGACAAAACCTGAGCAGTCAAATCCAAAGGGACTGATTCCGCCCCAAAGGTATGGTACGCCCAAAAATTTCTTTGCCTCTTTTATTATATCTGAGGGTTTTATTAGTTTAGATATTTTTATCGATTCAAGTTTGCTTTTTGATATCTTAAATCTATTATTTTCAAAATCTATCATATTATGGAAGTTACCTTCAGATCTGACACTTGCAAGGTTTGTGCCATAAAAAAGGAAGTCAGGAACATTGGATTTAGTTTTAATAGGAGTTTTAACCTTGGCTTTTTGGGATTTCACTCTAAAATCAAGAGTCGCTTGATATTTCCTTAATTTTGCTCCAGACAGAATTTGTACGGCATTTTCATTGACCCACCCAGAATAACCATCTGGTTGAATTACTCTAAAGTACCCCCCACGATTATTCTCGATTTTCACTGGTTCATTGTATAAAAGTTGACTTTTCCGCTCAGAATTGAACACCGGTTTTGCGCGAAGATCAACAATGTTTCTTATTATAATACCGTTTTTCATTTTATTATTATTGCTTAGT